>JAUXJX010000426.1 GCA_030624545.1 Bacteroidota bacterium
ACGAGGGCATTTCAACCGGACATGCAACTTTTGAGTCAGCCCCTCCCAATTGGAAAGAATGGGACTCAGTCCATCTGAAGGAGCCACGATTGGTGGCAAGAACGGATAATTGCATCGCGGGTTGGGCTGCTCTCAGCCCTGTTTCAAGCCGTTGTGTGTATTTCGGTGCAGCAGAGGTAAGCTTATATGTGTCGGCTAGGTTTCAAGGTAAGGGTGTTGGATCGGCGCTTCTTGCTGCTCTAATTGATTCTTCAGAAAAGGCTGGAATATGGACTTTGCAGGGAGGTATTTTCCCGGAAAACACGGCCAGCCTGGGTCTATTCAAAAAACATGGGTTCAGGGAGCTGGGACGAAGAGAAAAACTGGGCAAAATGACTTATGGCGAGCTTGATGGAACCTGGAGAGACGTCATTTTGCTGGAAAGGAGAAGCAAAGTTGCCGGTTCAGATTAGGAAGCTCACCACAACTCAACCAGCGAACCGCGAACGACTGGTGTTAAATGTAGGCCCACCTAAGAGTTAGTTGCAGAACAAGTCGTCATAATAAGTGATAATAACTGGAAATTAATGAATATACATTGCTGATGTTGTTGACTATTTTTCTTAGAAAGAATGAGAATCTGAGAACTTTCAATCCCTATCAACTATTGAATCTAAATGATTGTTGACAAAGAGTAAGAAAGCGTTTAAACCCTGCAGGATTCAGGATTCATAGGGTCCACGTCCCGGCGCGCCGGGATGGCTATGAACTTTGCAAAAAACAGACAAATAGCCCCGTCATTTATGGCGGGGGTTGGATTGAAATAACCCCCTTTATGGGGCTTTAGCCCCTTATGCATATAATGCACTTTCCTACCTTAAAGATAGTCTTTTCTGCACTCAAGAAGAAAAACCTGCAACCAATTCTTAGATGATCCCAAATCAGGACCCGGTCCTGCAAGGTGACCGGAGACTTTCTTATCACATAAGCGGACGCCGACTGAGTTACTTCACAAAGAGCATTTCACTATAGTTGGGCAGGGGCCAATAATCATCCGGAAGAGTTTTCTCCAGCTTATCCGCAAGGGCTCTTACCTCGTTCATTTCCGGGAGGACGTTGTCTCGCATATGATATGCTTTTTGAAGCACCGTATCTCCGCCAAGATCCTCGTTGGCGACCAACAACCGATCGAGGGCTATCCTGAAATCACAAACCAATTGATTGACCAGGTTTAACGTTGCGACCACTCCCGCGGGATCTGCACCGCATTTCTTTATCCCGTCAACGGTAGCGGCCAATTCATGTAGATAACGGATGGCAGCAGGCAAAATCATGGTTTGGGCTATGGACGCTGTGGTCTCGGCTTCGATGTTCACGGTTTTGAAATACTGATCGAAGAAAATCTCTTCGCGTGCAGCCAATTCGCGTTTGTTGAGCACGGCGTACCCTTCGAATAAGGCGATGTTTTTTGGCTTGTGCAGGCATTCGAATGCATCCAGGGCATTGGTGACATTCAGCAATCCACGTCTTTCAGCCTCCTTTCGCCAATCGTCAGAATAGTTGTCGCCGTTGTAGACAATCTTCTTGTGCTTCTGAATGACCCCTTTCAAAACGCCATAAACTGCCCGCTCGAGAGACTTTCCATTTTTCAAATTTAACTCGACCTCTGTCGCCATTTCATCTACTGCTGCCGCTACAACAGTATTGAGAATCGTGTTGGGAAAGGAAACGGATTGGCTTGCGCCGACAGCGCGGAACTCGAATTTGTTTCCGGTAAATGCAAATGGCGAGGTACGATTCCTGTCACCGGCGTGGCGAGGCAGATCCGGCAACACCGGAGAGCCCAACCCGAGCAAGCCCTTGGCTGTGCTGGATTCAGGCTTACCTTTTTCAATCTGGCTAAAAACGTCGTCCAGTTGATCGCCAAGAAAGACGGTCATGATTGCCGGCGGCGCTTCGTTTCCCCCCAAACGGTGGTCGTTGGCGGCAGAAGCGACACTGGCCTGTAAGAGATCTTGATGCTCATCCACAGCTTTGATCATTGCCGCGCAGAAAAACAGAAACTGCAAATTGTCATGAGGCGTTTCGCCTGGTTCCAGTAAATTGACTCCGGTATCGGTCAACATGGACCAGTTGTTGTGCTTGCCGCTGCCATTCAGGCCGGCAAAGGGCTTTTCATGCAGCAGGCAAACCAAACCGTATTTTCGAGCCGTATTCCGCATCACCTGCATCATCAATTGTTGGTGATCCGCAGCTATGTTGCAATTCTCGAAAATCGGCGCGATTTCGTACTGCCCTGGCGCAACTTCGTTGTGACGCGTCTTAACCGGCACACCCAATTGATAGAGTTGATACTCCACGAACGTCATGTAAGCCAACACGCGCTCGGGGATGGAGCCGAAATAATGATCTTCCAATTCCTGTCCTCTTGGAGGCTTGGCGCCAAACAGAGTCCTGTTGGTTGTCACCAAATCCGGACGGCGATAGAAAAACTCTTCATCAATGAGAAAATACTCTTGTTCAGAGCCAACGGTGGAATACACTTTGTGGGCGTCGTTCACTCCAAACAAGGCAAGCGCCCGCAGTGCTTGCTTGCTGAGCGCCTCCATCGAGCGCAAGAGAGGGGTCTTCTCGTCGAGAGCTTCGCCGGTCCACGATGCGAAAGCGGTTGGGATACACAGCGTCGCGCCATGGTGGTTTTTGATGACGAAAGCCGGGGAGGTAGGATCCCATGCGGTGTAACCGCGAGCTTCAAACGTCGCACGGATGCCGCCGCTGGGTAATGACGAAGCATCGGGTTCGCCCTGGGTTAGATCCTCGCCGGAGAACTCCGCCACAGCGCCACCTCCAACATTCGGCGTGACGAAGCTATCATGTTTTTCGGCAGTGCTGCCGGTCAGCGGCTGAAACCAGTGCGTGAAATGCGTGGCGCCCTGCTCGACAGCCCATTCCTTCATTGCCATGGCAACAACGTCAGCGACTTTGGGATCGATCGGTTTCCCTCTGTCAATCGTGTCCAACAGCGATTCCACAATTTCCTTGGGCAGCTTCTCTCTCATCGCTTCTATACCGAATGTATGCTTTCCGAAAATAGTATTGATATCAGCCGTCAATTTCTGGGGTGCCTCCCGAAACGACCAGTTCTTGGCCGCGGCTATGACATCGTATCTTCGATTCTTGGTCATCG
>JAUXJX010000538.1 GCA_030624545.1 Bacteroidota bacterium
ACACCGCCGGATCGAGCCAGCAACGAAATGGCGCGCATCATGATGGCTTTGTGCAGTCCACCGAGAATGTCTTCGCGTCTTTCGCCGATATTCATCAATTCACGCAATTCCGCGCCGGCAAAAACCGTACAGGTTGAGCAGATATCAACCTCTTTGTTCGCTTCCAATGCCAAGGGCCCAAGCTCATTCAGAGAAATATTCAGTTCGTCGGCAATGTAGCCCAGGTAGCGGCCGCATCCTGCAGCACAGCGATCATTCATATGAAAACTGGTCACCAAGCCATAACCATCCACCTGAATGGCCTTGGTATCCTGGCCGCCTATGTCAAGGACCGTCCTTGTTTGGGGAAAAACGGCATGGGCCCCAAAGGCATGACAAAGTATCTCCGATTTGATGCAGTCTTCCGGAAATGGCAGCAAAGCCCTGCCATAACCTGTGCCGGTCATGTTGGCGATGTGAATCTCCATCTGCGCAATGTGGTCGATATGCTCCCTCAGCGAGTCGGAGACCTTTTTGTAATTCCCCGTGAGCAAGTTCAGCTCGGCATCGAAATTAAGGCTTGCCTTCTCTGAGGGCGAGTCTCCAATTTCGGCATATTTTTCATTCAGGATGTCCATCGACTGGTCGACCAAATCTCCAAATTCAATATCGACCAGTTTGTTCTCGACGGGGTTGATGCTTTTATCGAAAGCGACCATGAGGGCTTCAAAAAAATCTTTATCAACCTTGCCGACCTCCTCATGATACTTCTCGCCAACTACATCGCGGAAAAATTGACTCTTTGAGCCCGGATCTCCTTCGAGGACATCCTTCTTGATGGACGGGCCAATGGAACCGAGTATTTGGTCAATATATTGGGTGGCTTGTTGCACGCGATCTGCAGAAAAAAGCTGTTTCACGGTTTGCTTTAATTGGTTGTACAACTCGTCCAGGCGAATCTTGAATTGCAGGTATTGAAAAACGTCTTCGATTTCTTCGACGTACCTGCGGTATTCATTCCGGAAGAAAGATTCATTCTTCAATTTTCTTTTCAGGAGCGAAAACCTCGCGTTGTAAATAGACTCCAGCCGGGCGATTTCCGCGGCAATTTCATAATTGGAGCGGGTATTGGTGATTCCCCGGCCAATTATTTCGTCCTGCTCGTTGATGATCACGGCTTTGGACGTGGTTGACCCTAAGTCAACCCCCAGGTAGTATTTCTTCATGCTTCCGTCGGCTCTTTTTGTTGAATGGATTTGCGCTGATCCAGCATCTGAAAGAAGGAATCCAGTCTGTTCTTGATATTCGAGTATGAGAAATATCTCGGATCCACCAGATCCGATTCGATGAATCCCACCGGTATGCCCAGCCTTTCTTCCAGTTCTCTCATCATCAAGAGTTGGCCGGCTGAAAATGAGTTGCAGCTCTTGATGGAATTAATCACGAAGCCATCGGCGTGGTAGTCCACGATATATTTGGCCAGCAGATCGATTCGCTGGGGCAGATTCAGATTGGTGTAGCAGTTCATGCAATAATTGGCCAGGCTCTCGATGGGCTTTTCCGGATCGTGACGAAAACCCCAGTCAAAAACGCCGCCCACTTTTGTATAAGAAGATGCCACGGTGACAGCCCCCATATCATAAAACAGCTTCCAAAAATCCCGGAAATGGGTCCAATTGGGCGGGCCCTCCACCACCAGGCGGAACCGTTCCTCATCCATTTCCCCTTCCGGTGTCACGGGTCCAAGTTTCTTGTCGATCCGATCCTGAACTTCTCCATACAAAGTCTCGTAGTAGGCAACCGCCTCGGAAGTTCCCCGGAATCCTGCGTTTATGGGCCCTATGTAATACACGCCGGCAAAATAGGCGTCAATGGGGGTGGGCCTGTTTTTCGTAGCATCAAATATTTTGGTGATGAGATCTTCAGTCACGCGGGAATTTTCCATGAGCCGGCTTAGCTTCTCACGGTCGAACTTCTTGCCCGATACCTTCTCCATTTTCGGAATGACGTCTTCCTCCAACTGCCTCACCATGTATTGCAGCATGTCATCCGTTATCTCGCCCGCCTCCTGGTAGGGCGTATGCAGCATAGCCACCTCGACCCCCGGGTATAGACGCTGCAGGTTCTCGAACCACTTCATGAAGGTAAAGCAACCAGTATAGCTCAAAAGCAAGAGATCCGGATCAGGCAGTCTTTCGCCGGTCGGGCCGATATTGCCTTTGAGCATCATGCCAATGTCGCACTTCACATAGGTGCAAACATCCTCCGAGTGGCCGAATTTTTCCGCATCCCGAATAAAGTCGCCCGACTTCTTTCGCATGCCGGATTGCAGCGCGTTGATTTCGGGATAAACCGGCAGCATATCAAAGGCGAGGATGAGCTCGGAAAGATTGCCGGGCACAAAGGTATAGACGACTTTTTTGCCGGTCTCTTTGGCTGTGCTTAATTTTTTGAAGAGACGGGCCAGCATCTCCTTCTGGAGAACCATGCTTTGCTCTTTTGATACGTCTTTTTGCGACACCATATCTACTTTCATTTACTAGCACAAATAATTCATATCCTCAAAGTCTCATTGTGCTTTTTTATATTTGTTTTTGTTCTCTTCGTGTCTTGGTGTCTTTGTGGCAGAAATTAACATCCAACCTACACTCCAGCCGCCACCAACGGCTCC
>JAUXJX010000524.1 GCA_030624545.1 Bacteroidota bacterium
TGATTGCCCACACCGCCAGTTATGAGTTCATCGTCGGCTACGACCGTGAATCTATTCCGCCACGGTCCAAAATTTTTCCCTGATACGTACTCCACGATTTTGTCCACCAGATAATCCGCCTCTTCGGTAGTTTGGGCGGGAATCCGGCCAATAGACATATCCGGCAAACGGTCGTCCCCTTTAACGTATATGAACCAATCATCGATGGTACGGCTATCCAATTCGCGATGCTCGTCGGTCTGGTAGGTCGGGATCCAATTGCTATCGTTATCGCTTCTTATGTTTCGATAATCGTAGTCACCGTCACCGAAAAGCAGCACATATTGCGGACTGGTCGCCCAATTATCGAAGGCGAATTTTAGAAAATCTCTGATTGCCGTCGGATCATAGCGGCCGGCTGAAAATTCGTCAAAGACATCGGTTATCTTTACAACTATTGTGGCAAGGCCATTTACACTTTCCCTGAGATTTTTCAGCGCGTTGGCGGCATTAAGAAAGGATTCGTGTGTGATTATCACAAAATCAGCGGCATGACTTGGATTGCGCAGATCGCTGGGTTCGTCGAGAGATATTTCGGAAATCTGTTGGAAATTATCCGATTTGTCAATCAGATACCGGCGCGGGCGGGAAATGTCCGAATATGCCAGAAACGAGATTTGCGTACCCTGAACATTAAAATCGACAACTTTACCCACGCTGTCAAGGTCGGTTATGTCAAATACTCTGTAGTCAGCTCCCGTAGCGCCCTCAATTCTGTATTCAACCGGATCGCTTCCGGGCTCACCGAAAAACTCCAAACGATCCTCGACCAGACGAAGCTCTGATTCGGCCGATACTTCAATCCAGTCCAGATATGCAATGCTGACTGACGAAGATGAAGTATATCGCAACAGAAGATTCGGAGCGGAGCTTGCACCTTCAACCTGGGCTTGAAGAGTGGATTCGTTGATTCGGGAACCGGAATAACTTACGGTTCCAATTGCTGAACCATCTATGGAAATATCAAATTGATGTAGGCTGCCGGCAACAGACAAGAATCTTGCCCTCACCTCCACCTGGCTCGAAGAAAGCATATTCGGCAAAGATAATGGATAGGATTTCTCACCACTGAGGTTGAATTGCGCCCCGTACCAGATGCGACCTGATCTATGAATGTTGTTGATGTCATTCTCAACATATGAAACCGCCTTATGTGTGCCGGTGGTCGTCGATGCAGTTGGGGGTACATCCAGAGAGCTCATTCGCTTTCCGGCCGTGCCGTCATTATAAGTCAGCCAGTAGACACTGTTGTGGGTATAGGGATTTATGAAATGAGATAACCGTTCCCGCTCTTCCGAATACTTCCATCCTCTTACACCAACGGCGTAGAACTGGATATAATCCGAGGCATCGAAACGGTCATCTTCCATGCCGACAACTTCTATTGCGATTTCGACCAGGCTATCCGGTCGGGATGCGTTGATGTCAAGTGGCAAAGGCTCCGGCCCGTTATTGAAGATCTTTATGGTGGTTGGATCGATGCTCGAAATGCCGACACCATTGCTTTGCAGGAATTCGCCGGTGAGCCGATAGATGCCGTCTTCGGAGATGGAAAATTTGTAGTGATCGCCCGGGGCCCAATAGCGTGTTGGCTTCAGAATCGACTCTCTTCTTGCGCTGATCCAATTTCTCGCCTGATCGAAATTCAGGACGGCTCGCTGATAGAATCTTTCTTGATTCTTTGATATTCGTCGGATCCTTACGTTGGTGGAGACGCCGGGCGCCCTTGCCGCGAAATCGAGACGTAGGTCCAGATTCCGGAATCGGCGCACAGTCTTGGTCTTTGCGTTATATTGAAATGGCGCCACGTGAACGCGCACGACCCTCATTTCTCCGACATAGGCGGGCGCCTCTACGATAACCGGATCCCTCGGAAACCAGTCGGAATCATTTGGCAGAGAATATTCCTCTGGATAGTCAAGTTCAGGAAGATCAGCTTTGTCATAATGGTATAAGGGAACCGGGACCAGGTCCACATTGGCTTCCTCGACCACACTTTCCGACAGTAGTCTCACTGTCGGTAAAGCGCCGTTCGGAATGCCAAATACGAAGGTGCGCACGGGGATTTCCGGCTCTCCCGGATTCGACAGGATGGAAGTATTGACGTAGCGATATTGCGTCCAATCCCCCGTTTCAGTGGAAATCTTCTGCTTTCTCAGCAGTTGAGGCGTATATTGAAACCGGAGGCCGTTTTCGCTTTGCCCTACAATCTTAAGATCGGCCCTTCTGGCATCCGAGCCCTGGGACTTTGCCTCTCCGGAAAGGTAAATAAGGATCAAAAAAGAAAGGCAACCGGCGAGTTTGGGACGAAAAAAATGAACCATCTTGCTCCAAAGATATTTCGAAAAGGACTGCCAATGCCCGGCCCTGGGAATTGAGGACAGATCTCTTGGCGCCGCATCATATTATTCAAAAACAGCCAGTCACGGTCTATGATTCCATAAACTAAAAAATTCTAAACTATTTTTCCATTATTTGAATTTCGCATGAAGGTCGAACTTGCTTCTTACTCGCCAAAATCCATAAAATTACCAAATGAGAATTCTGGAGAGCTCATGAGAACCCTATGCCTTTTTGTATTGATCTTGTTGCACTTTCTGCTTCAGTCTTGCGCGGCTGTGTCTCCGAGCGATAGCGTCAGATATTCAGGGGAAGCCATAGCCGGGCTGCA
>JAUXJX010000317.1 GCA_030624545.1 Bacteroidota bacterium
AGATCGTGAAGGAGCTCATAACGCAGCGACTAAAAGAGAGGTGGTACCGAGAGAGCTATCAGAGTTTGATGGTCTCATTAAAGAGCAATAAAAAAATAGACCTAAATCTGGATATTCTAGAACAAGATTCGGTCGATAATTGACCGCCAGGAGCAAACATGAAAACTATTGGCCTTTTCGCAGTTTTATTTAGTTTCATACTTCCCCATGGATTAACCGCCCAGGAACGGCTCGACGGCATTGCCGCGATTGTTGGCGATGAGATTATTCTACACTCCGAAGTGAATCAGTTTGCCATTAATCTTGCACTCCAGATGAGAATAGATCTACGAAACGAACCGGAAAAATTTGAAGAATTACGAAAGAACACGTTGGATAATCTGGTTACTCAGAAGATTCTTCTAACAAAGGCAAAAGACGATACCGTAACGGTTGAAGACGAACAGGTTGACCAAGTTTTGAACGATCAGATCCAGCAATGGATTCAGCAATTTGGCACAGAAGCCAAAGTGGAAGAATATTTCGGTGAACCGATTGGCAAAATAAAAAACCAGTTTAGAGATGAGGTAAGAGATCGTCTCATGGTGGACAGAATTCAGCAGCTATTTGCGCAAAAAATTAACATAACCAGACCGGAAGTAGAAGAATTTTATGAAGCGATGAAAGACAGCCTTCCAGACATCAGAGAGATGGTTCATATTAGTGCGATACTTCGTGAAATTCGTTCGGGCGGGGCCGGCAGAGAAGCGGCGCATGAGAAAAGCAGATCGATTCGGGAAAGAATCCTTGCCGGCGAAGATTTTGCCGAGCTGGCAAAAGCATATTCGGAAGACCCGGGTTCTGCAGCCAGGGGGGGCGAACTGGGGATGATCCAACGAGGTGATTTTGTACGGGATTTTGAAGAAGCAGCCTTCAAACTCAGCTCTGGAGAAATATCGGAAATAGTCGAGACTAAATTTGGCCTTCACATTATCCAGCTCATTGAACGGCGCGGCGAAAAAATAAATGTGCGTCACATTTTGATTCAATTGCATTCAACAGAAGATGATGCGGCAAACACCCAAGAGTTTTTGGCTGCCCTAAGAGACAGTTGTCTAAAGGGCGCTCAGTTTTCTGCCATTGCAAAGAAGTATTCGCACGATGAGACTTCTGTTGAAAAAGGAGGTGATCTCGGTTGGTTTGAGGTGGATCAGCTCCAGCTTCCGGAATTCAAACAGGCCGTTCAAGGGCTAGTTGCGGGTGATATAAGCCCGCCGTTCCGGACCGAGTTCGGTTACTTTATTGTTCGTTTGAATGATAGGCGGGATGCCGGCAAGCTAACCCTGGAGAAAGACTGGCAGCAGTTGGAGCAAATTGCGTTGAATCAGAAGAGGACTCAAAAAGTAGCCGGGTTGGTAGAAGAATTAAGAGAGAAAATCTATATTGAGGTAAAGTAGATCCGTGACTATTCCGTCTTCCAGCCATTATCCTCATCACCCCAGATAAACAATGAATGAGGTGAAGACCGCTTCTGAAGATTACCCCCTTTATATGATAATGTCTCGGCGCGCTCCAGGATTGCTCTTATTAATCCATTTATCTATAAACGGGAATTCTACATGGAAATTGTTGGATGGTTCTTTTTTGTTTTATTTTTGTTAATTGGGCTGGCAGTTATACCGTTTGGCATAGCAGGGACGTTTATCATCGTCGCTGATGTATTCCTATATGCACTCTTGACCGATTTTGATTTGATTACATGGAAATTCCTTGGCGTCCTACTTGGAATATCCATAATAGTGGAAGGGCTGGAATTCTTCCTGGGAGCTGCGGCGGCCAAGAAGTATGGATCCTCGTCCTGGGGTATGTGGGGGGCGATTTTGGGAGGATTTTTCGGTGCAATCTGGGGAACAGCGATTTCTCCAATCTTTGGCACTATTTTTGGAGCGTTTATTGGAGCATTCCTTGGAGCCTATCTTTTTGAATTTGTGCGTTTCAAGGATTCTCAAAAAGCTTTGGAAGCTGGGTGGGGTGCTTTTCTGGGAGCTGTAACTGGGAGATTCCTCAAATTTTTTGCGGCAATTCTTATGCTGGTTCTGATTGGCTATAAACTGCTTTGATTTAATGAAGATGAAATTGACTTCGAGATTGCGATCTAACCTGATCATTCTTTCAGGCGTATGCCTAATGCATTGGCCCATATCATATTCAGCAAGTTGCCAGGATTTAACTGAAGGAAAACTTACGGGTGCTCGGATAAAATATGGGGGCGGGGGCGATTGGTATAACGACCCTTCGGCAATTCCAAACCTGTTACGGTTTATTCAGCAGGAAACCGGTATTGCAGTGGCAAAAGATGAGGTAAGAATTGCCCTTGCCGACGAGAAACTTTTTTCCTATCCCATATTGTTTATCACAGGTCACGGCAGGATTCGGCTTACTGAGGTTGAAGCAATGCGGTTGCGAGACTTTCTAACTCACGGCGGATTCTTGTATGCGGATGACGATTATGGTATGGATCAGCATTTCAGACGGGAGATTAAGAAAGCATTCCCTGATCATGAGTTGGTAGAACTACCGTTTGATCACGATATTTATCATGTTCATTTCGATTTTCCCAATGGTCCGCCGAAAATACATGAACATGATGGCGGACCGCCGAGGGCATACGGGATATTCTACGGCGGCAAGATGGTTGTGTATTATACTGTTAATACCAATATTTCGGACGGCTGGGTGGATCCGCAGGTTCACAATGACCCACCCCCGATTCGAGAGGCAGCATTGAAGATGGGAACAAATATTGTATTGTGGGTTTTAATGAACTAGATTCGATTTTTCTGTTTTTTTCTGGTTTCCAGATCCTGGCAGTCTGAAAACCGCAACATCCTATTCGACAGGTATGCAGGAATGACCGGGTTTGATAAAGACTATCAGGCAATTGTTGAAATCCTCTCAAAGCAGCGGCAGCGGAAGTTTCTGTTGAAAGCAAGCAAGGGCACTCTTTTCCTTCTTGGGTTATTCTTGCTTGCCCTTTGCTTGGCCGCATTGTTGGATATTCCATTTCAGTTTGACGAATCTGTTCGTCTGGGAATGGCTCTCGGGATTACAATTGTCACCGCGGGAATTTTTCTCCTTCAAATCGTTTGGCCCTTGATTCATTTCCTATCGAAGACGGGACCCTTTAGTTATGAGGCGCTTGCGCGTGAGGTAGGAAAACAGTCCGAAAAATTGCACGATGAACTTCTTAACGGACTGCAGATCTATCAAAGTATGGGAGAAAATCGTGAAGAATATTCTCTGGATTTAGTCGCGTTCTCACTGCGACGTATTCTAAAAAAGCTACGCCAGCTGAATTTTTCTCACCTTTATTCACTTCGCAGGGCAAAGCGTGCCATGCAACTGTTTGCAACGCCACTCCTTTTGTCAAGCGCGGCCTTCATTATCTTTCCCATTTCCTTTGCGGACGGACTCAATCATATTCTCCATCCCGGTATGCGATTTAAACCGAGAGCAGTTGAGTTCCTATCAGTCTGGCCGGGCGACGTGACAAAAGTAGAAGGTGATAGCGTTGAGATAATAATCAAGCTGGAGGGCGCATTCACAGGCCCGGTGGAATTGTTTTTACGGGAAAAGAACAGAACAGCCGTGGAAACGAAGGAAGTGGACAGAGATTCATCCGGAAGCTATCGTCACAAAATAGAAGGCCTAAGGTCAACGACGCACTATTCTGTTAAAGCCAAGGATGAGTTCTCGCCGGTATACAAAATAGATGTACAGAAAAGACCATTTGTAAAAAATTTAAAACTTCAATTGATTTTTCCGGAGTACACAAAAATGCAACCCCGGTACCAAGATGACAATGTCGGGGATATTATTGCCCTAAAAGGAACGCGTATCAC
>JAUXJX010000097.1 GCA_030624545.1 Bacteroidota bacterium
ACCGAGCGCGTATTGTTCCCGGAGCTTGATGGCCTGAGCCGCTGGCTCAAACGCCACTATAGCCCGAGGGGCTAAAATCCTGCCGGCGCAATATATCCTTTTTTGTGTTAAATTATGATTTGCTGTCGTTATCGCGGCTTCTGCTAAACATGGATATAGATGGCAAGATAATTACCCAGCGGAGTTCAACTCCGCTGGGAGCAATAAATATCATCAAAAAAGATTGAATGCAAGATTCCATGCGTTGGAGAGACGAAGGCCGCTTAATACGAGACCGCGCGAAAAGTCAAAAAATTTGACCAAGTCCAATATTGAGCAAATTGAGGGCTCCTTTCAATCAAAGCGGAAAAAATTTCCAGTATTCGTACGTGCATGGCATACAACTTGCTCAATATATTACAAAAGCGTAAATAGATAACATTTGTTAAAACAATTAGTTAGCTTTAGAAAGGGCCTGTTTTATCCGCAGAGCGAGGATGGAAAATCAAACCAATGTTGTATCACGATGATACAGGCGTCCATCATTGGACTACATTGACACACGTTGGGTTTATTATTCTCGCTTTCACAGCGCAGTTGGGAAGGTTCTTAACACTGGCGTCAAAGTGTTAAAGCCTTAAGCAAAAACTTAATTTGAGATAAATCGGGCGGAATAAATCATTGAAGCAGGAGGAATCGGAAAATCCGCGAGCAATTCTTAGAGGAGCCAATGTCGACATTGGGCTTGCATATTGTGAAATGAGGCAAATCATATAATAATGAAAACAAAAAGGGCTGTTGGCTGGACCGCCAAGTCACACAAAACCAACAGCCCTGCAGCGGCACAAGAAGTCTTCGAGAAACACCATAGGTCTCTTGAGATCCTTGCGCGCCTTTTTTTCTGATTTTATTGAAGATATTGAACTTACGAGACAGAATGCAACAAAAAAACTAGCCCGTTAGCCAAAGAATTGGTTGATGACTCCAGGGAAGGGATCAATCGTGTGTAAATACAATGTTTATCCAGCATTCAGCGCAAAGACAGGCAACGCATTCTCAGGGCATTTGACATGCGGAAATTCAGCGCTTCTCACATTAGTTTTGATACTGGTTTTGGCCAATTCCAACGGTTATACCTATGCCCGGGACGCCGGCGTGCATTTGAATTTCGAAAGGTCAGGTGATTATGTAACTTCAACTGTGGATACAGCAAACGATGCCGGATCCGCAATTAATCGTGATCAACAAAAGCTTCAAAGCGGAAGCAACCTGCGAACATTCCATGTAACCGATGGAGTCATGGAAGACTTAGCCTCCGGTGTGGAAACCTGGGAGGGCATCGTTTATAAGGAAGCAGGTTCGCTTTCGCTTTTTTTTACTTCAGAACTCCAGAGCCAAGCTGTGCAGGCAGTAAATGATTCTGTGGTGACAGCGGAGGACACTCCGGTCACGTTCAATAACCTCACCAAAGACATAAACCCGGATGGGGCCAACTTAAGATTCACGTTCGCATTGGACAACAAGGAAAATGTACTTGATTAGATAGGCACTTTGGTTCTGGTCTCTAAATCCGGAGTTTCGATTTGGATTGATCTGAATTCTGCATGATTTACTGCTGAACAAGGAAGGTGAATAATGAGGTTAGGAAGACCGATAATTCTGATAATCTTCGTCTGTTTTATTCTCCATGTAAAAGGCTTTGCACAAATAACTCTTCCTGATTCATCCGACTCTAATAAGAATAGCAGAACATTGCTCAAAGCTGCGGCGGCTGTAGGTATTGCTGTGTTTGCTGTGGCCTATCAGGATGAGTTGCGTGAATTCGACACCAAATATGACAGGATAGCGCACGTCACCCTGGGCTATACTATGACCAAACTGTTCGGTTGGAAATTTGCCACGGGTTTCATTTTTGCTATCGAATTAACCCAGATCGACATCTATGGAATAGAAGGCAGGGGAAAGGACACCGCTTTAGACATTTTCTCGGGAGGTGTTGGAATCGGAATTGCGATTAAGCTTTGACGCTGATCCAGATTACCCTTTAGGCTAAGAGGCTAATACACACTTGTAGAGAATATGTTGGTGCTTAGCGCGATCTTAGTTCTCGCGTTATTGTTTCTGGTAAATAGTATGATTGCCCAAGACAAAATGTCTGCTGATAGATTGTTGGACATGTTAGCCGGCGTTTCGTGGGTTCGGTTTTTTGCCGCTGTTTTTATTTTGGAAATCCATTTAGTATTGTGGTGCTACTACATTGTCCTTTCACTAATCGACTAATGGCAAATAAGCAGACGAATGCTATAAATGATGCTTGCAGATATACAGCACCTGCCGTAAAATCCTCCTCAAATATAGCACAATCGGAATTCATGAAAATCATAGGAATGTACCTGCTCAAGTAGCCCTACGGATCTGTTCTATTTAGATTACTAGAGCGTCTCAGCAACATGGGGCACAGAATTAAACAAGAGGTTCTCCTCAATTCCCACCGGATGCAAACATTTCTTACGCGATTGACTTTTTCTTGCATTTTATAGTTGTTCCCATTTATTAAACGCATGCCAAACTGGTAAATAGCGAATGTCGGCTTTCTGGCAAGATCGGATGCGTAATCTCCATTCTCTTATACTTCATCTCAACACCTTTGTCACGACGCTGGACAGTTCGACGGATTCCGATATCAGCGGATTTCGGTGTTATGTACTGGCTTTTTGACGAGGGTTGCCTCTCAGGTTCGTGGCCGGTTTCATTTGAACCGAACAGAGGAATGCTCATTTCTAAGAGGATCGCGGATTTTCAACTTGTCAAGATGGGATAACAACGTGCTAAAACGAATTCGCCGCCTTATCCTACTGATTCCGTTATGGACAATTCTTGCCTGCGGAACAACTCAGGATGAAAAAAACAAGGAACAAGCCGCTGATTCGAAAGACGTGCGGGGAACACCAGCCAAACCCACGCTAGCAGGGCAAAAGATCTCGCCGAATCATTGCCGCATTGTTGGAACGGTTATTGAAATTGATTCGGCCCTGACCACAACTGAGCCCGCTAACCCATGTTCCTTGGTCCCATGCCGCGCATTGGTTCGTGTGGACGAGATTATCGGTTATGGCCAGGGCTTTTCCAGCCCATTGGCCAAAGGCGTTGAGGTGAAGGTGGACTTTAGATTTACGCTCAGTCCAACTAAGGATCTATTTCCTAAGATGAAAACTTCTTATCCCGGACTTCGTGTTGGTTCATCTTTCTTAGCGGATTTGGAGGAGCAAATGTCGGAGAAGACGGACGAAAGGCAAGATCGGTTTTTCGCAGTCTATGGATACAAGGCAAAGTAAATCTTCAGAATGGAGAGAAACCATGGATGGTAGACGAATTTCAATAATGATTGTGTTCACCGGATTTTTCATTGTCGGCTTGTATTTGTTGCTTGGAACCAATAAGCTATCAAACATTAAAGTCACGTTACATGTTTCACCAACGACAATAGGTTTTCCTGAGGACCCCTATGCCAGGGCAAATTATGAATGGATGCGGCTGCGCGACCCGGCAACCGACGAGATTCCACCCCAAATGCGGGCCAATGAGCTCGCTTACGCCAGGATGCTGCCGACCAGAGAATTTATTAACTACGCACAGTTGCGGAAGGGACAGGAAAGCGCCGACATTCAATCAGTTACATGGTCCCGCCGGGGCCCAGCCAATGTGGGTGGCCGAACGCGGGCCCTTGGCATCGATGTGACAAATCCTGATTTGATCCTGGCCGCCGGGGTATCGGGCGGGATGTGGAGGTCCACCGATGCAGGTATGACATGGTCCAAGACAACCCAGTCCTCCGATCTTCACATCGTGACCAGCCTCGTTCAAGATACTCGTTCCGGGAAAACCGATACATGGTATTATGGCACGGGTGAGTTTAGCGGCAGTGCGGGGAGCCATCAAGGTGCATTCTTTAGAGGAGACGGAATATTCAAATCCACTGACGGCGGCATTACCTGGGTGCAGCTTCCGTCAACGGCTTCCGGAACACCGCACCTCTGGGACCGTGCTTTTGACTATCTTTGGAACCTGGCAATCGATCCTTCCAATTTGGCGCAGGATGTGGTTTACGCTGCCACCAGTGCCTCGATCGAGCGGTCCGAAGACGGTGGAATCACCTGGCAGCCGGTATTGGGAGAATTCACGAATAATGGTCCAGCTTATACGGCTGTCACCGTTACCTCAACGGGTATCGCATACGCAGCCACCGGCCAGCCCAGCATTTCAGGCGGAGATGCGGTCGATCGCGGTATTTGGCGATCTATTGATGGAATAAACTGGACCGACATTACGCCGCCAAGCTGGCCTGACGTGTACAGAAGGATCGTAATTGGCATTGCGCCCTCAAACGAAAACGTCGTGTATTTCTTGGCCGAAACACCAGGAAGTGGTTTCAAAAATAACAATAAAGATCATTGGAATAGCCTTTGGAAATATACTTATGTCTCGGGGGACGGTTCAGGGGCGGGAGGCGTTTGGGAAGATCGTTCGGCCAATCTTCCGGGATTTGGAGGATTAGTTGGTGATTTTGACTCGCAAAGCTCATACGATCTTATCGTAGGTGTCTATCCTGATAACGAGGATATTGTCTTTGTGGGCGGTACGAATCTCTACCGCTCCACAGATGGTTTTTCTTCAACAGGAAACTCTACGTGGATAGGCGGCTATTCCACGGCCAATAATTTTTCTCAGCGCGAGAATCATCATGCGGATCAGCACGCCATCGTATTTCATCCGTCAAACTCAAACATAATGCTCTCCGGAAGTGATGGCGGCGTAAGCAAAACCACAAATGTTGTGGCTGACTCCGTCGAGTGGATATCGCTGGAAAACGGATATATGACAACCCAGTTCTATACGGTCGCCATAGACCACGGAACTCCCGGAAATAACGTCATCATTGGAGGCATGCAAGACAATGGCACCTGGTTCACAAATGCTTCATCCGAAGTAATCCCATGGGTGGAAATCTTCACAGGCGACGGGGCGTACTGTGCTATCGCAGATGGAAGAACATCCTATTATGTCTCAGTCCATGATGGGGAAGCCTTTCGATTGGTGCTTAATGATACCGGTAATCTGTCGGATTGGACAAGAATAGACCCGGTTGGGGGCTCGGGATATCTTTTCATTAATCCCTTTGTGTTGGATCCTAACAACACAGATATGATGTATGTCGCCGGTGGTGACAGGATATGGCGGAACAGCGATCTTACTGCTATTCCTCTTTTTTCGAATGACGCTACGGACGTGAATTGGACGGAGCTCACAAATTCCGTTGTATCCGG
Source organism: Bacteroidota bacterium (assembly GCA_030624545.1). Taxonomy (GTDB): domain Bacteria; phylum Zhuqueibacterota; class JdFR-76; order JdFR-76; family DREG01; genus JAUXJX01. The sequence goes on from JAUXJX010000097.1 coordinate 5,304, forward strand.
AGCAACCATTACAACGCTGGAAGTCTCCAAAACTCCTGCAAACCGTTTGTACTACGGCACCGATAACGGCATGGCATTCCGGTTGGACGGCGCGAATGCGGGCAATCCGGTCCCCGTCGACATTTGGTCCGGAAAAGGATTTCCCGCGGGGGCCTATGCGAGCAGCATCGCATTAGACCCGGCTGATGCTGACAGAGTATTGCTTGCCCTCTCGAATTACAGAGTTCAGAGTCTGTTCTTCACCCCGGATGGCGGCGCAAGCTGGTCTCATGTAGGTGGCAATCTCGAAGAATTCCCCGACGGCTCCGGCGATGGCCCCTCTATTAGATGGGCTGAGATAGCTAGTGTAAGCGGATCGCCAATTTATTTTGTGGCCACCAGCATTGGCGTATTCTCCACATCTAACCTGGACGGTGACGCCACGCAATGGGTGCTGGAAGGAGCTTCCGAGATAGGAAATGTTATCGTTGATATGATTGACACCCGGTCATCAGACAAGCTGGTTGTGGCGGCGACCCACGGTGGCGGTGTGTTCAGTGCAAACTTTACAAGCACGTCCGTTGCCCTGAATAAGGATATTGCCATTCCAAATGAGTATCAACTTAGCCAGAATTTTCCCAATCCATTCAATCCGAGCACAACAATCTTATTTAACTTGCCAAAATCGGGAGGGGCCAGGCTCAAGATTTATGATGCCCTCGGAGTAGAGGTTGCTACGCTCGTGGACGAGGATCTATCTGCCGGCAGTTACTCTGCTGAGTGGAACGCCAACGGATTTGCCAGTGGCGTGTACTACTATCGCTTTGAATCAGGAGTATATTCTGAAACCAAGAAATTAATCTTGATGAAGTAAATGCCTAGATTGCGCAAAAGGCGCGAAGAATAATTCTCTGCGATTTCTGGGGTTGGAATTCTTCCGGGTGGGATTATTTGCTGTCAATAACTGGCTTCGTTATTCGATTTTGGTTTGGACTCAAACCTCAAGGAAATTACCGCCCCGTTGCTGACAATTCTGGAAAACGACCAGTTTGAACTCTCCCGTGCATCAATTCGCTTTCTGATTTCTTCTTTCAAAGCCCGTGCCGAGGAAAAGTTCTTGATAGGGATTCTGTCTTCTGTCATTTTATTGCTTTCCCTCCCTTTGGTCATTCTCCTTGTCATTCTATTCATAAGACGCCCGAACAACGTAAAAGGTTAACAAAAATATATAATTACTCTTCATTTTTTCTGGATCATTATGGGCGGTCTGCTACGTTTCATTTTCAGAACCTCACAATAAGATACAATTCAACCGGCGAAAAAATTCATATAAGAAACGTAGTGTATTTAGCAACTGTGGTAAGAGACCGAATTTGCTGAGCCGGTGCGGTGGATTTCAGTATTGATCCTGAATGATTGGTTCCTCGGAGAATTTGACTCTATCTTTTGCGAAATTGTTCCCGGGATGGAGAAAGAATATCCGGTGGTTCAGGGAGTGTGAGATCGCCTTTTGGAGCTTTTAGCGGTTATCTGCACCGTAACCGAGGTCTTCACTTCCTATTAATGGCGTGCGTTTCGCTATCCAGGCGGGGTCAAAAATCTTGAAAATCAAGAGGCTATCTTTCAATTTTCAACAAAATTGTGTAGGATTTACCTCCTTGCCCGAATACAATCACGAAAACCATAACTCATTAATAGAGAAATTGCGGCCAGGAAACGATAGATGATTTTCATGTTTTGCTAAAGGCAGGTGACTTACTTAGTTTTGAGAAGATCCTCTC
>JAUXJX010000106.1 GCA_030624545.1 Bacteroidota bacterium
AATGAAATCGTAGATGCAAATTTTTTCTTGGCACTGAATTCTGGCTGGCATTGAAGAATGAGGGAGCTTAACATTTTACGAATCATGGTTTGAATTGGAATCAAAATGTTATGGAAATGGTTGCGATTGGTCTGGTTGCGAATCTTACTCTAGATTTATTCAAAAGATGGATTGAATTTGCTCCAATCATTATGTAAATTAGAATGCTCACGTTTTAAGGACGGTGAGTCTAATTCTTTTACCCGAGCAACACTTAATTGTTCTGAAATCTCTTCAACATTATAGGACAGATGGCACTTCTCAGCAAACTAAAAGCCAAACTGAGCAAAACACGCCAGGGGATTCTGGGAAGGCTGCAGAAAACCCTCTCGGTACGTTCCGGAATTGATGAGGAATTACTGGAAGAAGTTGAAGAATTGCTTATCTCCAGTGACGTGGGGATCGATACCACCCTTGCCATAATTGACGGTGTTCGTAAACGTGTGAAGGTCGAAAAGATTGACAAGCCGGATGTCATACAGGCTTTGTTATGTGAAGAGATGAAATCGCTTCTCAACGGTAACCATGAGCGTTCCGATTTCTTTTCTATTGACAGGAAGCCCTATGTTATCATGGTTGTCGGCGTCAATGGAACCGGCAAGACCACAACCATTGGAAAGCTTGCGGCAAAATTCACAGACAACGGTAAAAAGGTCCTCATCTCTGCATCCGACACCTTTCGTGCGGCCGCGGCGGAGCAGTTGGAGATCTGGGCGAAAAGATCCGGCAGCCATATCGTGCAGCACCAGGAGGGCGCAGATCCCGCAGCAGTTGCCTTTGACACAGTAAACGCCGCGCTGGCCAGGAACACGGACGTCGTAATTATTGACACTGCCGGTCGGTTGCACACAAAGATCAATCTCATGAATGAATTAGTCAAAGTGAATCGTGTGCTGGGCAGGCAGGTTCCGGATGCACCACATGAAACCCTCCTGATTCTGGACGCTACCACCGGGCAGAATGCGCGGCGACAGGTTGAGGAGTTTGGCCGTGCATTGAACCTTACCGGCATCGTTCTTACCAAACTGGACGGGACCGCGAAGGGTGGTGTCGTGATCGGAATTGCCAACGATTATAAGGTTCCGATCAAGTTTATCGGCGTTGGCGAACAGTTGGATGACCTTATGCTCTTCGATGCCGATTCATTTGTGGACGCCATTTTCGCATCTTAGCCGGCATTTATATCAGAGAGTTTTTCTTGTTATTCCTGCTATGTCTTGAAGCGCCTTCTTCTAGCCAAAAGCTGAAAAAAACATACAGTGTGAAACATTTTCTTGAATAACGGATAAAAGAACTAGGCTTTGTTTTGATAAATTCATGAATGTCCGATTATCTGTTTAGGGTGCCTGAAGGACGATTTGATATGACGCGTATGCCCAGCCAACATACCGGCCTGATGTCGAAAGGAGCGCTATTATGAAGCGAATTCTTGGTCCAATTATATGCTGCATCGCCATCATTGCTTCGGGCAGCATTCTTCAGGCACAAACGGAAATGTTGACCCGCGCCAGCAAAATGTCTCCCAAGCTTTTCTGTACCCTTCAAAATTCCATCGGCGATAGTGGTTTAAGCAGACTTACCGCACATATCAGAATTCCATATGACGAATTGCAGTATTTGAAATTGGCAGAAGGGCGTTTCCAAGCGGAAGCCGAGATTACCCTGTTTGTTTTCGATAAGAATGATGAACCGGTGTTCGAAAAAACCTATCGGAGGAAGGTAACAACCAGTGATTATGACAGCACGACTTTCAGCCAGGCATTCCACCGTTTTAGCTTTTCTATCGACTTGACCTCCGGTGAATATTCCTTTGTCTGCCAGGTAATGGATCTTGATTCAAAAAACACGGTCCAAGTGAAAAACAAAATTAGGCTAAGGGATTTCGTAAACACTGACCTGAGTGTCAGCGACCTGGTTTTGATTCGCTCGTCAGATCTGCCAGCCGAATGGATGGAATTGGTGAGAGAGAAGTTCTCAGAATCACTCGATAGCAATTCCGATTTTTTTGCCGCCAAATTCGAAGTCTATAGCAAAAGCAAAAAGGAAAAGCTAGAAATAGAGTATGATCTTACTAACTTTCGAGACGAATCACTTGAACAGGGAAAATTTACTCAAGCCCGTGTGGGCTACCGAAGTGACATAATTATCCCGCTTAAGGAATCAAACTTGTCCGGCGGTGTCTATATTCTCTCGCTCAAGATTGATGACGGAGAAAATAAACTGGAATCCGATCGACGAATCGTAACGGCTTTTTCAGCTTCGGCGTATCTTCCCAAGAATCTCGACGATGCAATAGACCAAATGAGGTATATTGCAAAGGGTCATGAAGTTGATTTAATAAAAAGCGCGCCCGAAGGAAAAAAGAGAGAATTGTTTGATGATTTTTGGGGGAAGAAGGATCCTACGCCGAGGACCGATACCAACGAGCTTATGGACGAATATTATAAAAGGGTTGCGTTTACGAATTCTCATTTTTCATCGTTGCGTACAGGTTGGAAAACGGATATGGGTATGGTATACATACTTTTTGGCCCACCGAGCGACATAGAACGGGAACCGTTTAATGTAGTGCCGCCAAGTTTCGGTAGCCGACCGGTTTATGCCTATGAGCTCTGGCTTTATTTCGAGTTGAATAGGCAGTTTGTATTTGTAGATTATAATGGTTTCGGCGAGTTCAGTCTCCTGAATCCTGAGGCAGTTTATTGGGATCGCTAATCTTGTTATTCCAGCTTGAACCTCAATGATTAATCCTGACTGAGTTGGCATCGATTACCTCTCCTCTCAAACCGGCTCCCTTAGAGCCCGGTGATACAATTGCCGTAATCTCTCCCGCAAGTCCAATGTTGGCGGAAAGATTGGACAAGGGCATTAAATATCTTCGAAATTCCGGCTACGAGGTGTTGCTTGGATCGAGTGTTTCGAAGACGTACGGCTACCTTGCTGGAAGGGATCACGAAAGGTTGAATGACCTGCACGCTATGTTCACCAATCCGGAAGTAAAAGCCATTTTTTCAAGTCGCGGCGGATATGGAACACCCCGGTTATTGGATTCGCTTGATTATGATCATATTCTCAAGAACCCCAAAATCTTCATGGGCTATAGCGATCTTACGGCCATTCACCTGGCCATCTGGAAGCACACGGGTCTTGTGACTTTTTCCGGGCCAATGGTGGCCGTTGAGATGGCCGAAGGTATCGAGTCCATTACCGAGGAATTCATGTGGCCGGTCCTGTGCTCTGACAATTTTGATGGAAATTTCCCACTAATTCAGGATTCCCCGCTGGAGGTAATCGTTCCTGGAAAAAGCAGGGGAACATTGCTGGGCGGATGCCTGAGTATCGTGGCGAGCATACTCGGCACGCCCCATCAACCTGATTTTGAGAACGCAATACTCATCCTGGAAGAGATTGGGGAAGAACCCTATCGCATTGATCGAAATCTAAGCCAGATGAGTTCTTGCGGAATTCTAGAGAAGCTCAACGGGATAATCATTGGCCAATTCTTGGATTGCAATGCTGAAGAAGGGAAACCAACTCTCACAATCAAAGAGATATTGTCCGACTATTTCGGCTCACTCTCGATTCCTGTGGCAGGAAATTTTATGTTCGGCCATGGAGCCAAGAAATTCACCATCCCCATAGGGGTGGAGGTCGAGATTGATACATCCATTCCGCAAATATCTCTGTGCGAATCGGGTGTCAAGAAAAGAAAAGTGCGCCGCTAACTCGTTCGTTCTTAGTACGCCCAAGGAAGATTCGTGTCAACCCTCAGATTAGGAATTCTTGCTTCGGGAAGGGGCTCAAATTTTGCCGCCATATTGTCCTCGATCCAAAAAGGGAAATTAGATGCCGAAGTCCGTGTCCTGGTTTCCAACAAAAAAAGGGCGGGTGCCCTAGAACTTGCAAGAGAAAACAGGATTCCCGATATATTTTTATCTCACAAAGTCTATTTCGAACCGGAGCAATACGACGCAGCCCTCGAAAGGACACTCACGGATTGTGGGGTAAATTTTGTAGCGCTCGCCGGATATCTAAAGTATTTGACCCCTCGGATAATCACGAAATTCAAAAATAGAATCTTGAATATTCATCCGGCTTTGCTGCCGTCATTCGGGGGAAAGGGCATGTATGGCTCGAACGTTCATAAAGCTGTTCTTGAGCGGGGGTCTAAAGTTTCGGGAGCGACGGTTCACCTGGTTGATGAGGTCTACGACCATGGCCCCATTATTGTCCAGCAGGGTGTTCCCGTGCTCGGTGATGACACACCTGAGTCGTTGGCTGCGCGGGTCTTGAAGGCAGAGCACAAAATCTATTCGGAAGCCTTGCAGTATTTCGCTGAAGATCGCGTCCGGATTGAGGGCTTACGCGCACGGATTTTGCCAAATGCATGAAAAACCAAGATAGTTCTTGTTTCCTCATTCCTTTGACCTTATATTTTTGCTTACTCTGGGATTTTTATGGGATCTGGGTCTTGCCTGGCGAATTTCCGGACCGATGATTTCGGCTCTCATGTAGTCACATCACAAGAATAAGTAAATCAATGAAGATAAAACGTGCCCTGGTTAGTGTATACGACAAAGACACACTAGCCGATTTCGCTGAAACCCTGGCTGGTTTTGGTGTTGAAATTCTCAGCAGTGGCGGTACCGCTAAATTTCTGCGGGATCAAGGTCTGGATGTCATGGAGATCTCAGATTATACCGGTTCGCCCGAAATTCTTGATGGCCGGGTTAAGACCATTCATCCCAAAATTGCCGCAGGCATTCTGGCGGTGCGGGACAATCCCGCACATATGCAGCAGTTAGTCGAGCATGATATTCAGCCCATAGACATGGTCGTGGTCAATTTATATCCCTTTCTCCAATTTGTCGGAGAACGCGACAAATCACACGAAGAAATGATAGAGTTGATAGATATCGGAGGGCCGACGCTAATTCGCTCAGCCGCAAAGAATGCTGCCCACGTTGCGGTTGTTACCTCACCCTGCCAGTATGGCCGCGTAGCGGATGCGCTTCGAGAGAAAAACGGAGGAATCTCTTCGGATTTGCGTCTGGAATTATCCACTGATGCTTTTCGTCTTACGGCATATTACGACGGGATGATCGCAGATTACCTTTCAGAGAAGGTGGGATGCAAGGATGTTCTGGCGAGTAGAAGAGTTTTTCCGTTGCAGAAGACAGCAGAACTTCGCTACGGAGAAAATCCACATCAAAAAGCGGGTTATTACCAGGTCCATGCCCGATCGAAGATAGAGGGCATAGGACAGCTCCACGGAATAGATCTTTCGTACAATAATCTCTTGGACACTGAGGCGGCCCTTTCTGCGCTCTCAGATTTCGATGCCCCTACTGTGGTGATCATCAAACACAACAATCCGTGTGGAATTGGGTCAGGTGAAGAGTTAACAGAGGCATATGAAAAAGCTCTGGCTGTAGATCCGGTCTCTGCATTTGGGGGCATCATGAGTGTAAATCGCACCTTTTCGGCTGTGCTGGCCGAAAAAATCAAGACACATTTTCTGGAGGTGGTTTTGGCTCCGGATTTCGATCCTGAGGCATTATCTCTATTGCAAAGGAAAAAGAAGCTAAGAATTCTAAAGTATTTCCCGAAGATAGTACAAGGTCCCAAATTGTGTATTCGTAATGTCTTGAACGGTTTCTTGTTTCAGGAATCAGACCAGGAATCCTGGTCCGATTCAGAACTTAAAGTGGTCTCGCGACGAGGGCCAACGACAATGGAAATGAAATCACTAGCTTTTGCATGGCGGGCAGTAAAGCATGTAAAGTCAAATGCCATTGTTTTCGGCGGTTCAGACCGGCTTTTGGCAGTAGGGGCAGGACAAATGTCTAGAGTAGATTCCGTTGAGTTAGCGATTAGCAAGGCCAGGAAGGCAGGGTTGTCGCTCGAGGGCTCCGTCATGGCATCGGATGCTTTTTTCCCGTTTCGTGATGGTATCGATGTGGCTGCGAAAGCCGGGACAACAGCAGTTGTCCAGCCGGGTGGTTCTATCCGCGACAATGAAGTCATTGACGCAGCAAACGAGCACGGGATGGCCATGATTTTCACGGGCATCCGCCATTTTCGGCATTGATCATAGCCTCAAAGGCACGAAGACACAAGGATTGAAAATATAGAAAAATCAAGATCCTTGGAAATTTGTCGAAAAAACTCAGTCTTTTACACCGGAATCCATAGGTTTTATATTCTTAGTAACTTGGTGCCTTGGTGGCAAGAATTGATGAATATTGGAAGTTAATGAATATTTTCACCGCACACGGAGAAGAACATAGTGCTGTCTATATTTAGTTTTCTATCAAATGATATTGCCATTGACCTAGGTACGGCGAACACGCTTGTCTACGCAAAAAACAAAGGAATTCTCATCAACGAGCCTTCAATTGTGGCAATTCGTAGAAAGGATCAGGAGATCGTTGCGATTGGCCAGGAAGCCCGGGAAATGATTGGCCGTACACCGGAGGAAATCTCTACTATCAGACCGCTTAAGGATGGGGTAATTGCCGATTTTGAGCTGGCTGAAGAAATGATTCGCTTTTTCATTCGGCGAGTACAGACAAATCGCCTTCTTCGTCCGCTCGTGGTCATTTGCGTTCCTTCAGGTATTACTGAAGTTGAAAAACGTGCCGTGCGCGATTCTGCAGAGCATGCCGGAGCTCGAGAGGTCTACCTGGTTGAAGAACCCATGGCCGCAGCAATTGGGGTTGATTTGCCCATAATGGATCCTGTCGGCAGTATGATCGTTGACATCGGGGGAGGGACCACCGAAATCGCCATCATTGCACTTGGCGGGATTGTAACGAGCGTTTCAATCAGAATAGCGGGTGACGAAATGGACGAA
>JAUXJX010000449.1 GCA_030624545.1 Bacteroidota bacterium
GAATGCAATCGAGAAGGCCTACAACTATTGCCTCGGCACCGATGCCAACGACGACGGCCTTATGGACAACCTGAAAGCCGGACTGGCCGCCGTAGAGACCGGAAAACTCCGCACCAAACAGACCGAAGTGGATGTCTATCTAGCGGCAATCTGGACAAAAGCACTCGCTGGCATGACAGGTTTGTGTGAAGCCGCCGGTAAGAAGGAATTGCAAGCTGAGTGTTCAAGAAGGCTGCAAAAGGCCCGTAAGACCTTGAATCAGCGGTTCTGGCAACAGGACCTGGGACAACTCAGCTTTGCTCTGCTGACGGGAAATGACAGGATCGACGACATTACTCCCTGGCAAACGGTACCTCTCTGTTTCGATCTGATTGAATCCAGTCACGCAAATCAGATGATGGCGAAGATTGCGACGAAAGACATGGCCACCGATTGGGGCGTGCGCTCGCTGACTAAAGGGAGCGACAAATATGAGTATTGGAGCTATAATAACGGCAGCGTGTGGCCGTTCATGACCCTGTTCCCAATCTGGAGTGGATTCAGGTCTCACTTCTCCTTTTTTGCCACACAGCAATGGCAGAACATCGCCAATCTGACATTTACGCAGCAATTGGGCGCAATTTCCGAATTATTCTCAGGAGATCGCTTTCAGCCAATCGAAGCGGCGGTTCCTCATCAGCTCTTTTCGTCCACACCCGTTATTGTCGGATTTACCCGTGGTATCCTGGGTTATGAACCTGATGTTCCAAATCACAGAATCAACATCGAACCGCACTGGCCAAGGTACTGGCAAGAGGCTGACGTCCGCAACCTTCCATTCGGGAGCGACAAATTCTCGATTTCTCACCGCCATAATGCGAACCGAATTGAGCTGGTTTTGCGGCGGAGTGGAAATGAATACGTTGAAGTAAACCTATCCTACGCATTAGAAAGGGATGAAACCGTTGAAACCATGATGGTGAACGGCCAGGCGCATGCGTTCGCGATCGAAAAAACTGCAAGAGATTATCATCTGCAGTCTCAAATACCATTGGTTGACAGGAAAATGAGTATCGTTCTGTCCGGCAAATTCATGGTTGAAAAAAGCCCTTACAGGCCGGAACTTCTTCCAGGTATGACAGGAATTCAAGGACAGTGATGAACTCTGAACGGAGGAGAATGAAGATGCGATACATAGGCAGAGCACTTCTTATGCTTTTGGCTTTTTCGAGAATAGGTTGCAGTATGGAGGAGAAACTTTCCATGGAACGGTCTGACGACCCTGAACTGATCAAGTCCAAATTAGCGAAATATGCGACGGTTGAATTGAAGGTCGACCGGGCCAGCCTCGACGAGAATCAGATGGTCGTCTTGAGGCGCCTGGTCAAGGCTGCACAAGCCATCGACGACATATTCTGGCGCCAGAGTTACCGAAAATCCCTGGCAATCCGGGAAGAATTGCAAAAATCGAATGAGCCAATAGACAAAGACTATCTTCACTTCCTGGAAATCAACTACGGCCCATTTGACCGCCAGGACGAAGCAAAGGCGTTTCTTGGGCTTGCGGAAAAGCCGCCGGGTGCGGGCATGTATCCGGACGATCTCACAAAGGATGAGTTCGAACAATACGTGGAGAAAAATCCAGATGTGAAGGAAGAGTTTTTCAAGCTCAATACTCTCATCAAGCGAAGGCGCGGGGACCTCGTTGCTATTCCGTTTGAGCAGGAATATCGTGAGAATCTGGAAATAGCGGCCGCGCATCTGCGCGAAGCGGCCGAAATCACGTCGGATAGCCTGCTGCGGAAATATCTTTCCCTCAGGGCGGACGCCCTTCTCTCCGGTGATTTCTACGAGAGTGACATGGCCTGGATGGATCTAACTGAGAACACCCTGGACGTCGTCATAGGCCCCATCGAAAGCTACGAAGACCAATTGATGGGACTCAAGGCCGCTTACGAAGGCATCGTGATGATTAGGGATAAACAGGCCACAAATCAAATGAAGAAATTTGTGGAATCGATGAATCAGCTTGAGGCCAGGCTGCCGGTGCCCGGACTCTATAAAAAAGCCAGCGTGCAGCAGCGTGCGCCAATCGGTGTGTTCAACACGGTTTATACTTCAGGTGATGCAAATGTGGCGATAAAGAGCATTGCATTGTCCCTGCCCACTGACGAACGCGTGCGCGAAGAAAAAGGTGCCCGTACAGTGCAGGAAAAGAACATCATATTGGCAAAATTTGAGAAAATCCTGGTGCCGATTGCCGGGCGAGTACTGTCGGAAGAGCTGCTTCCATACGTGGACGGCGAGGCATTCTTCACCAACACCCTCATGCACGAACTGGCTCATCCACTTGGCTTGAACTATGTGAAAGGAAACGAAGACGTTACCGTGCGCGCAGTCCTGAAGGAAACTTACTTCGCCATCGAGGAGACGAAGGCAGACGTGGTTGGCTTATACAGCCTTGGCCACTTCATTCAGACCGGCGTGTTACCTCCGGACTTCGAGCAAAAGGCCTACGTTACATTTCTTGCCTCCATTTTCCGCGCGGTGCGCTTTGGCGCCACCGAGGCCCATGGTCAAGCCAACATGGTCACTTTCAATTACCTTCTGAACGAGAATGCGATCCTTTACAATCAAGCTGCAAAGAAATATGGCCTGAATGCCAAAAACATGCGAAATGCCATAAAGAAACTGGCGGCCGACCTGCTTATGATAGAGGGAGACGGCGATTATGAAAAGGCGAAACAATGGCTGCAGGAGTTGGCTGTGGTACCAACGGAAATGATGGCACTCATCAATTCGCTCAATGACATCCCTGTCGATCTGGAATTCACATTCGATCCGGTCTTGTTCGAGTGAAGTGGTTGATGCTTTGTAGCTCGACTTGAGAGACTGCGTGAACACTCAAGATATTGGAGTGGGCAAGTAGCGCATAAGTGGTATTTCGTCATTCCCGCCAGCGTCGGGCAGGCAGAAGGAATCTTTTTTGGATCAATATTAAGGGTGTTGTTTTTTAAAAAGATTCCCTTCGAAGGTTCAGCCGAACGGACAGGAAAATCCGTGTCAATCCGTGGTTAAGAGAGTTTTCACACAGCC
>JAUXJX010000550.1 GCA_030624545.1 Bacteroidota bacterium
CCGAATTGTGGAAGGAGTCCGAAGAAATTGCCAGGACGGCTTACGGCACGGAAGAACTTCCCGGCCTTTATTCCGCATTTGATTTCCCCTTGCGCTATCGATTGGTTCAGGCATTGGCAGTGGAGGAGAAGGGGCTGGGCCATAAAGCAGCCACCGTTCTGACTGAAGGTTATGCTTCTCATTCCGATTATCCTGCCCATGCCATTCCCAACTTAATGCTGACCAACCATGATCTGGTTCGCTTCGGCGATCTTGTGGAACGAGCGGGCTATGGCGGGAAGGAAAACCCGGACTTTTGGAAACGGCACAAATGTGCCTTCGCTTTCATGGCTGCCTACACAGGTCCCATCACAATTTACTATGGCGATGAAATTGGCTTTGAGGTTGAGGGCTTTGCAGAGAAGGTGACAGAAAATTGCGTGGACGTTGATCTCTGTGACGATCACGTCGGGCGCACCAGCGGCAAAATATCAGGGTTGGATGATCGAGAGAAGAATTTGAAGAATTATCTGAAATCACTCATGGAGCTTCGGGAAACACATCCGGCGCTCTGGAATGGAACCAGAACCAACCTGATCGCAAATGAAACCATTTTTGCCGATCTGAAGCAACACAAAGATGACAAGCTGGTCTTTGTCTTAAACATCTCGACGGGCTCTGCTACAGTTACGATTCCGCAATCCGAAATTGTCGGCGGGAGACTGAGGGATGCCTTCGCAAATACGGTTTTCGAAGTGGAGGATGGGGAGTACCAAATTCCAATTGACGGACTGACTGGATTAATTCTTATTGTTGAATGATGCCCAATTCGGAGATAGGACTATGATTATGTCGAAATTTGCCATCGTTTCTATGTTCATTTTGATGTCTATCCTAAATCCAACGTTTCAACACTCAAATGAGATATCTGTCGTTGCCTATGCAAATCCTCAACTTGCACAATCTTCTGATGAGCAACAGGGTGTCCATTGGCCCAGTTTTCGCGGACCCAATGCCACAGGCATTGCCGAGAACTATGCGACCCCCACCACCTGGAGTGTCCCCGAAGCCAAAAACATCAAATGGAAAACGCCCATCCCGGGCCTGGGCCATTCAAGTCCAATCATATGGGGTGACCGCATTTTTGTCACCACGGCCATCAGCGGAAAAGACAATCCAACACTTAAAGTCGGACTGTACGGCAACATTGATCCTGTAAACGATCAAACCGTGCATGAATGGATCATATATTGTCTCGATAAGAATGCCGGCAAGATCATCTGGCAGCATACCGGCCACGAAGCCGTGCCGCGAATCAAGCGACACACCAAAGCGACCCACGCCAATTCCACGCCGGCGACGAACGGCAAATATGTCGTCACATTTTTTGGTTCGGAGGGGCTGTTCTGCTACGACATGTCCGGACGCCTGGTTTGGAAGAAAGATCTCGGTCTGCTTGATTCCGGTTATTTTCGCGTCCCCGAAGCGCAGTGGGGCTTCGCCAGTTCGCCGATGATCTATGAAGATAAGGTGATCGTGCAGTGTGACGTGCAGAAGAACTCATTTGTCGCGGTCTTCGATATCAAGAATGGGAATGAGATTTGGCGCACGTCTCGCGACGACGTGCCGACCTGGGGAACGCCGACCGTCTATGCCGGGGATAGTAGAACGCAAATCATCGTGAATGGCTTCAAACACATCGGCGGCTATGATTTTGCAACGGGCAAGGGACTCTGGAAATTGGTTGGCGGCGGCGACATACCCGTTCCCACGCCAATTATCGCGCACGATCTCATCTTCATCGCCAATGCTCACGGCAGTATGGCGCCCATGTATGCGATTCGGCCGGATGCTTCCGGTGATATATCTTTGCAAGGGAACGCCACTGCCAACGACCACATAGCATGGAGCACCTTCCGCAACGGCGCATACATGCAAACGCCCATCGTCTATGGAGATTACCTGTATAGCTGCCGGAATAATGGCGTCCTGAAGTGCTATGAAGCAAAGACCGGCGAACTTGTATACCAGGGCCGTCTTGGCACTGGTCGGACGGGATTTACCGCCTCACCGGTCGCCGCAGACGGAAAGCTCTATTTTACCGGCGAGTACGGTGACGTCTTTGTCTTACAAGCCGGACCAGAGATGAAGGTGCTCTCCACAAATGTGATGGACGAGATCTGCATGGCAACGCCGGCACTATCTGAAGGGAGTCTTTTCTTCCGCACACAGAACCACCTGGTGGCGGTGGGGGAGTAGCAGTATGCGGCTCAAGGGAAGATATACCGAATTCTCATCCAGGAGCCATGCAATTAATAAAAAAGCGAGAATCCCATTACGCGTGAGAGGGGGATCGAGGGAGTGAGGCCTACTTAATCAAGTACATCTTCCTCGTCACAACGCAGTGCCGATCAGCGGCGGCGCGAAGCACCGTCCGTCTGCTTCGGCTTGTTAGACAGCCTCAGTTGCTGCCGGCGACCTCAACAGCCAGATGAGCAATCCGCCTCCGACAGCTCCCAGAACGGGGACGATGGTCAGGATGTTGAGCCAAGCCAGACCCCAGAAAACAATGCTCGCAAGAATCCACCAGTTCGCTTTCGATGTGTAAGA
>JAUXJX010000370.1 GCA_030624545.1 Bacteroidota bacterium
AATGAAGAAGGTAAATTTTTGTTGGATTTGAGGCAGGCGGCGGTATGAGCACAAAATTCCAACAAAAAAGGTAAATGGCGTTAATATCGATCGCGGCGGAGCTCGCTCTTCTAATCCGTGCTGACAGGAAATCCCGTCCCGACATGGACAAGGGGCGGTCAATCAAATCGGACAGGACAGCAGGATACACAGGATCATAAAACAGCCTGTTCAATTATGGTCGTGTGTAGGCGGGACAACCTTTCCATGATCTTTTCGTCCTTATCCTGTTCATTCTGTAATCCGGTCCAAGAATCATTCGCTTGCAGCCAAGATCTCGACCAACGTTCCTTCCGGCACCATATCAAACAGCTCAATCACGTCTGGATTTTTCATCCTTATGCAGCCACGGGATGCAGGTGCACCGATCAATCCTTCTTCCGGTGTTCCGTGAATGTAGATATATCTTGCCTGCGTATCTATCCTGCCGCCCTTATTGATTCCCCTTTCCTGGCCGGCGAGCCAGAGGATTCTTGTCGTCACCAAATCCTCGGGAATATCGGTTTTGTCCTCAAATATCTGCGCAATCTTTCCGGGATTCCTTCTTTCCTTGAAAATGGCCCCGGGCCTCGCGCCGTCCCCAAATTTTTCTTTGATGCGATGGGTTCCAGGTGGAGTCTTACCGCTGCCATATTCGTTGCCAATCCCGTATTTGCTGGTGGCCACATCATATGACTTGAGTATTGTCTGATTTTCCACAACATAAAGTCTCTGATCGGACGGATCGACCACGATGAACAATTCGCCTGGTTTCAGCCCAAATTTCTGTTGCAATTTAGCAGAGCTGGCTTGCACCTGTCCATCCGCACGATTCTCCACATTCGACTGAGCAAGGACAATTGCCGGCACATGAAGAATAGACAGGATGCCCAACAGCGTGGGTCTACAAAGATGAAACCGGGTCCTCTTCATGTCCGGACAGATTGCGCGCTGTTGATCACGCGGAAGCTTTCGCCACCTGGCCGGCCCTGACGAAACCGCCGATCAGAACGGCCATCACTGCGATTACCAGGGTTGCAAGCTGGTACCAAAGTGGCTCATTGCCTGCCGCGGATATGATTGACATAATGCTCATGACCACGATGAGTGCAGCGAGGGCAACAGCATGTTCATTTCAGAGCGCCTGGCGATTAAGGCGCAAACGTATCCTCCACCTCCGGCGAATAAAAAGCCAAAGACAAGACTGAACAGCATGAATCCCATGCCGGGTTCCGGCAGATTTTGCGGATTGTAGCCACCGAACCAGGCGAAAAAAAGGATGAAGACCGGGATTGCGAGGACAAGATATCCGACAATAACAGCAAGAATGCTTCGAAGCATGATTCTTCCTCCCGTAGGTTGGATTAAGGCCTTGCGCTTTTTTTTAGCCATGGAACCACACTGAAATCTTCCGTGTTATTCTGTGGCCAAGGGTTTTCTTGCTGACAATATAACGAAGGGGACAATATAGAGCAAGCAGAGAAATCAGTTTGACAAATCGATGTCAGCAACATATCCATAATCACGAGGAGAAAATAACTTGCATTTCAACATAACAGAATGACAGAGTCGGTTTGTTTTAACATCAGTGAAAATCCGTGTCAATCCGTGGTCAAGAGTGCTTTCACACAGACTCCCTTTTATCGGGAATCCAGAGGCATGCTTTAATAGTTTCCGCCCCAGCCTTCGCAGGGACAGGCCATAGACGCGCGGGAATGACACTATGGCAATTCCAAAATAATGTTGATAGCCGATGTATATTGTTGTAATATACAATTACAGTGATTGATTTGTTTGAAAAATGTGAAGGTTTCCAGTGGGATGAAGGAAATGCGGAGAAAAACTGGATTCGTCATAAGGTTACCAAAAACGAGTGCGAACAAATGTTTTTCAACAAACCATTTGTTGTGGCCGATGACCCCAAACACTCAAGAGCGGAAAGACGATGGTTTATTTTGGGACGTACTGACTTTGGCAGATTGTTATTTGGCGTATTCACTATAAGGGAGAATCTGATTCGGGTTATTTCTGCAAGAGACATGAATAAAAATGAAAGAAGAGCATACTATGAGCAAATTAAAAAACATTCCGAAATTTAAAAGCGAAGACGAGGAACGAGAATTCTGGGCAAAGGCTAATTCTACTGATTATGTTGATTGGAAGAAAAGTGAACCGGTATCATTTCCGAAGCTAAAGCCATCCACGAAGACTATCTCATTACGACTGCCGGAATCGATTCTGAATGAAATCAAAATGATTGCGAATAAACGCGACGTTCCTTATCAATCGTTAATCAAGATCTTTTTGAAGGAGCGGATCGATCAGGAGCTCAAACAATCCGCGTAAAGATTCTACGATGTTTGAAGCGGGACATATCATGTTCAAACCAGAAGAAACTAAAGCACTGGATTCGAAGCGGATGCTTGAAATAGGCCGATTCTATGGTATCTTTTTAATGGAGCGTGCATGAAGAAAAGACTTAAGGTCATAGGCGGCATCCTATTACTCGCCTTGACAGGCATCCAGTTCGTTCCGGTAGACCGAACCAATCCGGAGATTGAGGACGAAGTTGATTGGAATGCATCCGAGACCAAAGAACTGGTCAAGAGAGCCTGTTTCGATTGTCACAGCAATGAAACCGAGTGGCCCTGGTATTCATATATCGCTCCAATATCATGGCGAGTGACTGAGCATGTAAGTCATGGACGGGAGCATCTAAATTTCTCAGAGTGGAACCGTCCCAATGAGGATTTGGAAGAGATTAAAGAAAAGGTGGAAGAAGGGGAGATGCCATTGTGGGACTACTTGCTAATGCATTCCGACGCGAAGTTGAGCGACGAAGAGAAGGCTGCGCTCTTAAGGGGATTGGCGAAGACCTTTGAAAGCGATCCGCCGATAGAACGAAGGGTAGAGGGGCAGTAGCCGGCCTATCAACACATTCTGCAACAGCCTGGCAGGGTGATCAGATTAATCATTTCCTGGATTTATATCATTCTGAGCCCTTCGCTAGCTCAGGACAGGCACTGCGAAGAATCTTGTCAGTACTGCCCTTAATATCCTGATCACATTAGAGTTAGATTGAGCTTCAAACAAGATCCTTCACTCCGCCTGCGGCGGATTCAAGATGACAATTTCTGGCTTTTGCCCATTTTGCAACAGCATGCTGGAAAGCAGGCATCCTGTCAACCGAACCTACTGCCGCTCATATCTCCCAATCAGCGAGCCTTTTGCCAATTCATGTCCCGCCATGGCACTTAACAGCATTGATTTAGTCATATCAGGCACGGCCTCCAAAAAAATATCCAGGGCGTAAATCTTAAAGAAATAACGGTGCACACCGCTTGGCGGAGAGGGTCCGCCGTAGCCAATCTTTCGAAAATCGTTTATTCCCTGGAAGGCGCCGTTCTCCAGTTTCTCCTGAGCAGGTACATTCTCAGCTAGAGACCTGACGTCCGTAGGAAGATTATACAGCACCCAGTGCACCCAGGTGCCCATGGGA
>JAUXJX010000217.1 GCA_030624545.1 Bacteroidota bacterium
CGCCTTCGATTGCAGCAAGGTTTGTCATAAGAAAAAATTGCCTTTCCGGTTTCTCCCCTCATTCGTTGCCAGGTGGCTGTGAACAGCACGCTATAGTCTCCTGAACTCCAAGAATTAGGCTCGAACTTAAACCACACAAAACCACACTCCATTCTACCGGCGTAGACCTTTGGCGCCTCCCCCGGGACCTTATCTATTCACTTCATGAAAAGATGTCGAAAATTGCGGCTTGCGAGGAAAATCACGACCTTGTGACAAGCCCAATAATAACAAAAAGATATGGTTTTGGATAAATTGAGATTGTCGTATTTTTCGACATTTGCTCTCGCGGTAAAATGAGCGTTTGTTTCCTTTTCTGTCGAAATTATTTTTTGATAAAGCCATTAAGAACAAACAGATACGTTCTCCTTCCTTCCTGGCGTTTTAAGGAAGCAAGAACTTGTGGAACAGGGATTGCCTAAAGAGAGCATTGCAGTCAAAGAAACCTCAATGGGATTGACGTGGCGGAGCTGTACCCGGCACGATCATCATTATGAGGCTTAGGCAATACCAAAGGAAGGGCACGACCATGGATTTAAAGGATTATTACTCAATGATTCTGCACAAACCAGCAAAACACCTTTTGTGTCTGCTCATATTGTGTGCATCAGCAGGCAGCGTATTTGGTCAATCGCGAGATAAATATACGTTTGGGGAACAGCATGAATTGGAGATCGTTGTTCACATAATGGGGGAGGTTCATAAACCCGGTGAATACAAAGTTGTAGATCAAACTAATCTGGCCGAATTGTTGGCGAAAGCAGGCGGACCAACTGAATTCTCAAATTTGAATTCCGTTATCATTACCAGGTATGAAAAGAATCTATATGGAACCAACGGCTCAGGTCCATCAAAATTGAGAAAACGCAACCTGAAAGTTAATCTTGGGGATTATCTTAGAAACGAAAATAAAACTGCGGAAATCCCAGATTTGTTACCGGGGGATATTGTTCTGGTACCAAGAAATGGTTGGTCCAAGTGGAGGCATGCTGCCACGATCGTTAGGGATCTATCGGTGGTGGCGAGCGCCTATTTCCTCTATATCCGTGCAACTCGATAAGGATTATCCCAAAACTAAAGCTGATTAGGAATAATCAAGAAAGGGAATGATGCACTCACAAGACAGCCAAGAAATTTTTGGCCAAATCAGTAGAATAATTCGGCGGAGAAAACTGCTCATTTTGGGCTGCGTCCTGGCAGTTCTAACTCCGGTTTATATTTATAACAAAGTTGCCACGCCGATTTATGAAGCCAGCATCACGTTGGTCTTTGAAGATATTGTCGGACCTACACCGGAGTTGATGTCTGATGCCTCTATGGATTTGTTTATTTTGAATCGACTTGAAGAGATCAAAAGCCGTTCCTTCGCTGAAGACATTGCCAGGGCGCTACCTCAAGACGAGATTGATCGCTTCCCGTTACCTGAGGGCTATGACCAGGATTTTGACAAATATGGGTACATCAGCAATGTGATACTTGAAAATATCGACGCCTATCCGATCCGGAACTCCAATGTAATCCTAATTAGCGCTCAGATGTCCGATCCCCAGTTGTGTATGATAGTGGCCAATACGGCCTCCCAGGTCTTGAAAAACAGGGATTCCAAGATCAGAAAAGACGGAGTGAGTAGCATAAAAGAGTTCATAGAGACACAACTGAACATCTTTGGCAAAAAATTGGACACATCCGAATCCGTATTACGAGAATTCAAGGAGAAAAACAGGATTACCTCCTTTGATGTAGAATCCCAGGAGATTCAGAAGAGACTGACCGATACGGAAGTATTGTACAATACTGCAAAATCCGAACGGGAATCCACGAAAGAAAAACTCTCCGCAATTAAACAAAAATTCGCAGTCCAAAGAGAAGAATTGGTGCCTTCGTTAACAGCGATGACCAGCTCATGGATTCAAAAATTGAGAGAGAACCTCATTCAATTGGAACTTCAATACATGGAACTGAAGGTGCAGAATTATGCTTTAAACCATCCGAAAATGATTCAATTAGATGAAGAGATCGAACAAACAAGAGAAAACCTGAAGACAGAGGCCCTAAAGCTGACAGATGAAGATGAGCTAATCGATCCAATCGCACAAATGGAAAAATATGCGAGTGAAGTGTCCTCATTGGAAATTGAGTTAGAATCTTTAAAAGCCCAGGAGACCGCTCTAAAAGAGGTTATGAATGACTACAACGCTTCCTTGGGCACATTGCCTGCTAAGGAATACGGGCTCGTGCGGTTGACGAGAGAGAGAGAAGTCAATCACAAGATTTATATGATGTTATCTGAAAAATTGGAGGAGGCCAGGATCTCAGAAGCAGAGAATATTGCTGATATTCGAGTTATCGACATTGCCCAGCTGCCAAAATTCCCCATAAGACCGGCGAGGAAGCTTAACCTAGCTATTGGCCTTATGCTTGGTTTGCTGGTCGGCGTCGGCTTGGCCTTTATTCGTGAATACACAGATTCGCCGTTGAGATCTCCCAAGGATGTGGAGAGTGTGGTAAGCTGGCCTCTATTGGGTACCATTCCCAACATTGATATGGAATCGAACGGTAAATCCCGGCTATCAAAACACAACCATCGTAAGCTTTCCAAGGATCCTTCTGTCAAACGAGGGCTGATCACATCTTTGGAGCCCGAATCGGGCGCCGCCCAGGCCTACAAGATGATAAGGACGAATTTACTGTTCAGGGAGATCAAAAATGACCATAAGATTCTCCTTGTTACGGGCATCAGCCAGGCAAACGGGAAATCCACCACTGCCATCAATCTGGCTATCAGCTTTGCCACTTTGGGCAAAAAGACACTACTCGTTGACGCCGATCTGAGAATGCCAAGTCTGCACTCTGTTCTTGGATTCGAAAGAGAACCGGGCCTTGGTGATATATTGGAAAAATCCAACGACCTAAAACACAAGGTATCACATGTTCCAAGAGAAGAGGTTGTTACCGACTTGGTAGTTCGAGAAGAGAATCCCATATTGATAAGGCAGAGTTCTCTTAAATATGAAATGGAAGAGGAATTAAATTCCATTGTCGACAACATGAGGGATATCAGGTTCCTCAACAAAACTTGTATAAGACGCACGGAAATCGAGAACTTGAGTTTCATGGCAAGCGGCAAATCGATTATCAATCCAAGCGAAAATATTTCCACGGGGTCGATGAAGCTCATGCTGGAGGAGCTGAAGGTGAAATTTGACGTCGTTCTCATTGACTCCCCACCGGCAACACTGGTACCGGATGCGTTGGTGCTATCTTCCGTCGTTGATGGCGTCATCTTCGTCGTAGACTCGAGCAAATATGACAAGGAATTGCTCATTGAGGCGGAGAGCCTGGCCCAAAATGCAGGCGCCACCGTAATTGGAGTGGTGGTCAATAATATGAAAAACAAAGATATTGGCCAAGGACATCACTATAGCTACGGTTAGCCCCCGACCAAAGAGGATTAAATGGCAGCACAAGAAATTCTACTGTTTGTTTTTATCAGAAGCTCTATGGATGTAGGGGCGATAATTACTCAAGCATGGCCTGCGGTGTTGTTGGCCGCCGGACTCATTTTGGCCGGGCAGATTTTTTTGCTAATCTGGGATTCCCGGCGAAGCAAAACCACAGATAAGGCGATACGAGACTTTACTGCCGCATTTCAATACGCAGGAATACCAACCTATCGTCAGTCCTTACCGGACCTGAAGAAAGAGATTGATCGTCTGAGGAGATATGGTCGGCCGTTGACCGTAGCCGTTTTGAGGGTCCAACCAGCATCGTCCAACGGACATAATGGAAATCTTCAGAGCTTACCTTCGGATGACACCGGGTCTGACAAAAATCATGCACAGGTCAACAAGACGAACGGTAATGGACAGCATGGCACAAATGGGAACGGAAATGGGAACGGAAATGGGAACGGAAATGGGCATGGGAATGGAAATGGTCATGGTAACGCCCATGATCAATCGGAAGATCTGCTTCATATAGCCACCATAATTTACGGACCGATTGTCCGCGATTTTCTAAGAGACTGTGACATTGTAACCTATGATAATATCAATAATCAATTTGTGATTCTCCTTCCGGAGACGAGTGCATCGCAGGCTGGTCAGACCATGAGGCGTCTGAACCAATTATTCGTTAAGAGAGCCGGGCCTAAATTGATATCAGGAATTTCTGAATTTCCTAAAGACGGCTATACAATTGAGGATTTGGCAAGCAATGCAATAAAAGACTGTTATGCTCCGCAAATGGAAATAGTAAGGGGCAGCGAAAGGTTAGTTCCCGATGTGATTTCTGCGGAGAGGAGAACTGAAAGAAGATGAAGAATGTAAAACCAATAAGGGAATATGGCAATCTTGCCGAATCTGCTTTCATTGCCTCGAAATGTATTGATAGCTCGATGCATAAGCCTTGGTATTTTATGCCTCCGAGTCAGAGAAGGCTCAGTGTGCAAGCTAACCAACGGATAAAGCGTCTTTTTGACGTGATTTTGTGTCTTGTTGCTTTGCCTGTAGTTGCTGTTATTTTAGCCATACTCTGCATTATCATTAAGTTGGATTCTCCTGGTCCTGCCCTTTTCTTCCAAAAGCGAACCGGCAAAGGTGGGCGCCGTTTCAAGATGTATAAATTACGAACTATGGTGCATAATGCGCATGAATTGAAGGACGAATATCTCCATCTAAATGAGCTGAGTTATCCGGATTTTAAAATTAGCAATGATCCGCGCATTACCGGAATAGGTGGATTCTTGCGTAAATCCAGC
>JAUXJX010000192.1 GCA_030624545.1 Bacteroidota bacterium
CGGCAAATTTGAATCAAACGCCGGATTTTCGACATTGGAAAGTGTAACAAAGGAAAAAATGATAAGTGAGAGCAATTTTGTCCCGATTCTTTGGAGGAAGAACACCGAGCCCAAAATACCCAGAATTGAGGCTGGGCTTCTTAGTCCCTGGCAAGCGGGCGCAATTTACCATAAACGCGATATGCACCGGCTCGAGGAAGAAGCTGAGATCCATCCCAACATAGCACATGAGGATGTTTTGGACGCATTTCAGATGGCGATGAGTGTTGCCCAGGCGCGCCCTATAATAAAGGAAGAGAAGAAAACGGATATAGATCGGCGGCGTGGGCGTTGGCCGGACGAAGAGGAACAGAAGAAAAGCTGGATCGTGGCGTGATGCTTGAGTTGTTTCACGCGGATTATCACGACTTAAAGAAAAAGCTTTTAAGGGAACAAGGGACACTTCCATCTTTGCGTGATTGTCCTTGGGATAATTGTTTTGCCATTGTTGAAAAAAGGTATTTAATAGCACGTCAAACACTTGACGAATATGCGATGATCCTTGAGTGTTTTCCAATTAAGCACCTAGCGCCAAATGGCGACATTACTGTTTTGGATTGGTAAACAATGAGAAAAGTTGATATTGCTTGGAGCATGGCGTGAGCAAATACATTCAAATGCAAGATCATGACCAGTTTGAAATTGACGCTCTTGGCGGATTGATCCACTTTTCTTGTTGTGATTGTGGTCTTGTCCATAAATTCGGTTTTGCTATCGAGAAGAATGGTAACATTGGCATAGCTTTAGAAAGAGACAATAGAGCAACAGCACAAAGGCGACGATTTAATAAATATGAGAAAAGTTGATCCTGCAAAAATAGTGCGCGAGATCGCCAAGCGCGAGCGTGAAAACTGGACTGGCGAGATTACGTTCCGGTTCCAGGATGGCGATATTATGAACGTCCGGGAAGCCTACGATATTCCTATTCCGAACCCGATGTCCTTCAAGGAATGCGAGGACAAGTTTTTAGAAGGATTTGACGATGAGCAAAAGGCTATAATAAGGAAGCATTATGTCGGCTTGCAGGGCTACAGGGCTTTTGGCAAGGTTTCCACCGCATCTATGGCGCATGGCAAATTGACGAAACTGCACGTAGATCGCAGTATCAGCATCGAGAAGTTTTGGGAGAGTTGAAATGACTAAAACAGAGAAGGCAATGAATACTCTAAAAGGGGCATTTCGGAAAGATCCAGATTATGCGCATTCTTGGCATTGTAATCTGGCAATGGCATATTATGATGCCAGTGGTCCGGTTAAAACGGACAGCAACGATCACGAAGAACAATTGCGGATTGGCAATGAGGCTGCAAGTCGATTTATGAGGCTGGCCTTCGATGTTGAAACATCATCCTAAACTATACATAACGTGGCTCTGAAACATTTTCCTTGCTTTTCTCAAATTAAAGGATTATCTTGCGGACGATGGAAGAATCCAATCTTGGTGGCTTGGGACGAGCCGAAAGGTCAACACTTCTGGGCGAGCCGGGACTTCCATCTTTGATACTGGGAAGGCTGTTGGTAGCCTGCGAGGGTTCATGTCCCACGTCCCGCCGGTTCGATTCCGGCTCCCAGCACTATGAACCGAATAAAATTATTCGACATGATCCGAAACCAGATAAAGGGCAAGACTGATTCCGACTACCGCCGTTTTGAGCATACCTGGTTCAAGATCAACGGGTGGATTATTCAAGGCGAAAAAGAGAACGGCAACACCGCTCTGTCTAAGGGAAAAGTGATTCTGGAGATGTGTCTGAATTGACTATCGATGGAATATATAAAATCCTCGACGAAAGTGATACGGCAGAAGAGGCTGGCGCCAGATTAATGCTTGATGGCGTAACCAAATCACTTGGTGCTGGCATGGTTTTGTGGGATATGAGGGATGCAGCCAAGAAAACTCAAGAGGCTGCTGAGAGCATATATAGAGTGTATGCAGAAGGATTAATTACGTCTTAACTTCAAGTCTTAACCTTAAAAAAGGAAAGCCAAATGTATAATACTAGCTAAGTGCCCGTTAAAGAAAAGATCGGAACGACTGTTCCAGATCCCGAACTAGATGATCTTCGATCTGTCGAGGTTGATCATCCTATTCG
The DNA here is from genome assembly GCA_030624545.1 of Bacteroidota bacterium. Lineage (GTDB taxonomy): Bacteria > Zhuqueibacterota > JdFR-76 > JdFR-76 > DREG01 > JAUXJX01. Next base: position 2,133 of record JAUXJX010000192.1, read on the forward strand.
GGAACCTTACATGCCGCCTGCGAATGAACGTAGAGTTGTTGCTAACGTCATCAGGCGGTTTCGTCATTATAGTGACATCCGCAAAGATTGGCATGAGGCCGCAGTTGAAGATCTTGGCTTCTACATGCTCAAACAGTGGAAAGACTGGGAAAAAGTAGAGCTTGATGCCAGGGGGCAGGCTCCTTTGGTTCCGGACGAGATTCGAGCAGCTATCCGCAATTTCGTAGCACAACTCACCGCTAATATGCCGGAATTTCGCGTTACTGGCGTCACAGATGATGATGTCCGGAAAGCGGAAATGTTTAATGGCATTATTCAATTTATTTTATACAACAATGACTTCCTTGACAAACTTCAAGAATGGGTAAAAGATCATGGCGTGGTTGGGCTCGGCGCCTTTCTTGTTCAATGGAACCCGCATGGCTTAGATGGTAACGGACGAATTGAAACACCGCTGCTTTCTCCGTTTGATTGTTATCCTGATCCCGAATCAAGAGAAAAAGACTGGTCCGACGCAGAGCGGATAATTGTTTCCCGCTGGATTGGCAAAAACCGAGCATTGCTGTTGATCCCGGAACGCGCCGCAGAGATTCGCCGGCTTCTGCCGGATTCCGATGATGACAGACAGTTTATTGAACAGCAATTCCACAGCGAAGAGGATGTCAAGCTACTTGATGAAGTTCTTGACGAGGATAAAGATCATCTTCGCTATATCGAGGAATATACTCGCGTTTCACAGCCGTTTTTCCAGGGCGTCGAGCTTGAGGGCGGCTTACTAACGCCCGAGCTTGATGAGAAAACCTACAAAGCCTGGAAAGAAGACACGGCCATCGCCGATGGCATAGAATCCGGAGCCATAACCGTCGAGGAAACCTGGAAGATTCGGGTGCGCAGACGCGTGGTTATTGGAAACATGCTCATCGGTGAAGAAATCTTACCCACCTCGCATTATCCGGTTATTCCACTGTTTTTCGAGCATCAGCGCAATCCTTATAGTATGGGTGCGGTTCGTGGCATGAAAATGATGCAGCGTGAGCGGAACAAGCGCCGATCCTTAATGATTGCCTATGCGACCGCCGCTACGAATAATAAATTATTGATCGACGAAAACGCTATCGTAGACAAAGAGAACATAGAAACGCAGTGGGGGCGTCCAAATGCGGTGATTCCCATCAAGACAATAAGTGACCGGCCACTCAAGGATCATTTCTGGACGCCGACTGTTGCTCCGCTACCATCTGCACTTTTCACTCTTGAACAAGAATCCAAGCAGGACATGGCGGACTATATCGGGATAGATCGGCTTTCCCGGGGCGTTTCAGGTGCGGCTCCGAGCACGTTGGGCGCCACGCTCTCGATTGATGAGTTTGGCCAACGCGGACAGATTCCTTATGTCCGGAATATCGGCTATGCGCTTAGGCGGATGGGCAAAGTTCTTATTGATTTTATTCAATTCTACATGACTAAACCGGATTTTATCAGGATTCTTAATCCCGACAGGCAGCCATCGGAACAGGCTGAGGGATTTGCTGTCAATATTCCACAGTATGACACCTTCACAGAAGAAGAAATTGAGAAGATCAACGATCTCTCTGTTGGGAAATTTGATATTATGGTGGTGGACGGTTCTACTCTGCCGAGTAATCGTTGGGCGAAGATGGATATGTATATCAGGCTGGCTGAGGCTGATCTGATAGACGACATCGAACTCTGGAAGAAAACCGATATTGTGGACCGTGAAGGACTGATTCAACGCAAATCTCAGCTTGCTCAGGCCCAACAGATGATTCAACAACTACAGGAAGAAGTGCAGCGCCTAGGCCAGATGTTTACCCGGGAAGGCACGAAACGAACCACATCAGAACAAGAAACCGAGCTTGAAAAATTTAAGGGTCGATTAAAGGCTTCGGAAGTTGACACGACAAAAATGGCACTTCGAATTGAGGATCTATTACGTCAGGCTGCAACGCCAAAGCCGACCAATGGAAGCCCTGAGAAGAAGAAATCAACAGCTAAACGAAGGAAATAATCATGGCCGAAAAACCTGAAGCCCAGGAAACGCCGGAATCTACGGAAGAAGTAACAGAAACTATCGATGGCAAACCTTTCATCGAAATGCTGGAAGATGCTGAGGAAACGCCGCCAGGTACGGAAACACCGCCAGAAGGAGAACCTACACCCGAAGGCGAGGTAACACCGGAACCGACACTCGCGCCCGCAGAAGAGCCAAAAGCGGAAACTCAGGGCGGGGATTACGAGAAACTTAAAGCAGAAAATGATGTGCTTCAGTCGGAATTGGCGAGCAACAAATTAATAGCAGATATAGTTTTTTCAAGAAAAGATTTAAGTGATGCAGTAATAGAAGCCGCAACCCAAACACCGGGAACGGCACAGACGCCGCAAAAAGCGGAAACACCGGCAATCGAGATTCCCAAAGCACCGGAATATGTGAATCTTGATGAGATCAATGATCCCGAATCAGGATCTGTCAAATGGCTGCAAAGTTTTGCAACCAGCATACGGGAACAATCCCGAAAAGAAACAATGGCAGAAGTAGATCAGCGGGTCGAGCAACGATTCCAAGAAGAAAGGAATACGAATGCACGACAGCGAGCGGTAGAAAAGAGCTTCACGGATGCCCAGCTAAGAAACGAGGCTACCGATGAAGACATGGTTGAGTTCCAAGACTGGGTACAAGATCCTGGCGTAACCCAAGACGAACGGCTCGACATGGCTTTTAAAGCCTGGGAAGCCTGGAAGAAGGCTGGTAATGGTGAGATTACACCACAGCCATCTCCATCCCCTCCTCCACCGCCAGCTCCACCACAGCAAAGAGAGGCCCCGCGTGGATTGCCTCTGATTACTCAAATTGGTGGCACCGCTGATGAGGAACTAACAGACGAAAACACTGCCCA
>JAUXJX010000238.1 GCA_030624545.1 Bacteroidota bacterium
GCAGCCAATCATCCAGAATAGAATAACCCCGGCGGACGTACTCCCGTGCACGCCTAATCAACCGGGGCCGAACCTCGGGAGACAGGGCGATGGCCGCCAGCTTATGGCTCAGCATCGGCGCGCTGATAGTGGTGTATTCATGGCGTGCCCAGATGTCATCGATGATACCGGCCGGTCCGACCACCCAGCCGATGCGCAAGCCCGGCAGACCATATGCCTTGCTCAGGCTGTTCATCGCGAGTACTTTGTCATATCTTCCCCAAAATGAAGGAGTCTGGACATCGCTTAGCCGCTCAGCACCGCTGTAGACCTCATCGGCCAGGAGCCACGCTCCAACGCGCTCCGCAGCGGCCACAATGGCATCCATCTCCTGCTCGGTCAGAATATAGCCACTTGGATTATTGGGATTGCAGACGGCAATCAGCTTTGTTCTGTCCGACACAATCTCATTTAGCTCATCAATGTCAAGCGACCACCCTCTTTCCTCCCTGAGATTGAAAGACCGCACCTGGAAACCGAAATTTTTTCCTGCGCCCCAACTCTGCATGTAGTTTGGCAGCATCATGACCATCTCGTCTCCGGGAGCGAGAACAGTCTGCAGCGTGATGAAGTTGGCTTCTGCGCAGCCTACGGTCACGAGCACATTATCGGGCGCCGCACCAGAGTAAAGAGCGGCAATGTTCTCCCGCAACTCGATGATGCCGTTGGCCTGGAGATAGTCCAACTCGGTGTTCAGCAGTTCCTCAATCACCGCGGGATCATCTACGAGTTGTCGAACCGTCAGGGGATGGACCCCACTTTCCGACAGGTTATATTCAACGACGTTCTCCCATTTGGACATCATGCGTTCCATTTCGAAGGGCTGGAATGTGGCCATGGGATTTCTCCTAATTGACTCAGTCTTTTATTTTCTCAGCGGACTCTGCAGTTTAATAAAGTCAAATTTCAATTTTGTTGTGAAGACGCTACTTCAATATATCAGTCCGGTTAAATACATTTGCAACAACTTTTTACAACTTGATAATAATATAACCATTTTTGTCATATAATGAATAAAAACATGCTATGGCTATGAGGAAATTGGAAGGGAATGTTAGGTGAAGGGCGGTGATGTTGGGTGTGAATGCTTATTTCAATGCAAATCTTAGAAAGGAGCACTCAGAAAGAGATCATGCAAGAGAATTCGAAAATCCCACATTCAGATATTAGGTTAGTTTTGAAATTTCTACTGCATTTGTTAAATTAATGGAAAAGAATGACAACTTGATATGAAAAGATCTCAACAAATTCTCCTAACATTCTCCTCCTTAGAAAAGGGGGACAAAGGGGGTTGTAAATGAAAATCTACTACAATCCAAAACTGAAGAAACTCTCGAGAAAGTTACGGAAGGAGAGCACTCTTTCAGAAGTCCTGCTTTGGCAAAGACTAAAGCGAAGACAAATAAAAGGATATCAGTTCTCCAGACAAAAGCCAATTGGCAACTATATAGTCGACTTCTATTGCTCCAAGTTGCGTTTGGCCATAGAAATTGATGGGCGTAGTCATGAACATAAGACAGCGGAAGATAAAGTAAGACAAGAACGCATTGAGAGAATGGGGATCAGATTTTTACGATTTCAAGACAGAGATATCAAAAAAAACATTACGAATGTGGTTAGGACTCTGGAAGCGTGGATCGATGAGAACAACCCCCTTACCCCCTTTGATAAGGGGGAATGATTTGGTGAAACTCGATTACAGATCGGTTGTGGTCAGATTACAATGGATCGGCAACCTCACTCCTCCAACAATCCCACCATCACGTCCACATCCGAAGTCGGCAAATGACAGACATAATTCTCGCAGATATATGCCGTCGCTTTTCCGTCGATCATGCTGACGCTCTCGATAAAAGGCAGGTGTTTTGCGAGGACTTTTTGTGCCTTACCCCCGTCTGCGAGCAAGATGATCTTATTGGGTATATAGCGCTCATACACTTCGGCAAGCATCTTTTGCGTGTCGTCGGCGCCGGGTTTACCGGCAATGATGATCTGCTTGGGTTTGTCGAGCCGGTAATCTAGTGCGGCCAACATTTGCGGCATGGCAGATGGAATTTGCTGCAAACGATTCCCGAAAGCCGAGACGGTTTTCGCCCCCTTTTGATACCAATCTTCATTGTCTGTCATTTGGGAAAGACGCAGCAGATTGAGCGCCGCAATAGAATTACCGGTCGGTTCGGCGCCGTCGTAATCTTCCTTCATCCGCAGCAGTACGGTTTTATCTTTTCCGGATGTGTCGTAGAACCCGCCGGCCTCTTCATCCCAAAACAGGCTGACCTGCTTTTCGGTCAGCTCCAGTGCGTGCACGAGCCACTTCACGTCAAGGGAGGCTTCATACAAATCGAGCAGTCCGTTCACTAAAAACGCATAATCGTTGAGATGGGCTTCCAGGCCCGAGGCGCCGTCCCGGTAACGGCGGAGCAGGATTTTCTTGCCGGAATCATAGAGGTCGGACATGACGAAATTCGCTGCCCTCTCCGCGGCTTCGAGATAGCGCGGCTGGTTGAGCACCTGGTAGCCGCGCGCGAATGCGCCGATCATCAAGCCGTTCCAGGAGGTAATGACTTTGTCGTCCAGATGGGGGCGCGGCCGTTTTGACCGGACGGCAAACAGTTTCTGACGCGCTTCGTGCAAGATCCTTTCGATGTCTGAAACGGGCCGTTCGAACCTGGCAGCCATGCTATCGAGGCTGTTGGCGACATAGAGAAGATTCTTTCCGGTAAATTCATTTAGCGGGTCGGACAATGCATTGCCCGCTTCCTCAACCCCATAGCGAAAACTGAAGATTTCACCTGCGTCGCTGCCAAGAATGTCGAACATCTCCTTTTTTGTCCACACGTAAAATGCACCCTCGCCATGGTCCTCCGGATTCTCGGGCAACGGACTGTCGGCGTCTTCCGCAGAATGGAAGCCGCCGCGGGAATCGACCATGTCGCGAAGGACATAATCAAGTATATCTTGCGCCACGTCAGCGAAATAGGAGTCTTTCGTGATTTGATAAGCTTCGAGGTAGGAAACGGCAAGCTGTGCTTGATCATATAACATTTTCTCGAAATGCGGTACACGCCACTGGCCATCGACCGAATAGCGGTGAAATCCCCCGCCAATCTGATCGTGCATGCCGCCCTCCGCCATCTTTCGCAGCGTTTCCAAAGACATCTCCAAGGCCATATTGTCTTTGCTGCGGTGGAAATAGCGCAACAGAAAATTGAAAATTACCGGCCTGGGGAATTTTGGCGCCCCTCCGAAACCGCCATAACGCGTGTCGTAGCTCCCCGCCACCTGATCATAGGCGGTCTTCAGCAAGTCCTTGTCCAACACCAAATCCGACGATTCCGGGGCAGAGTTTTTCTGCAGATGTTCGGTGATTTGATCGGCTGATTCCTGAACCTTCCCTCGATTTTCTACCCAGGCCCGGTGAATCCCTTCAAGCAGGTCCGGAAAACCCGGTCTGCCGTGGCGGGATTCCGGTGGGAAATAGGTTCCGGCATAAAACGGTTTCAGATCATGGGTTAAAAAAACGGACATGGGCCAACCGCCGCCGCCGGTCATTGCCTGGGTAGCGGACATGTACACCCTGTCCACATCCGGGCGCTCCTCCCGATCGATCTTGATGTTAATAAAGTACTTGTTCATAAGCGCCGCGATTTCAGGATTCTCGAATGATTCGCGTTCCATCACGTGGCACCAATGGCAAGTGGAGTATCCTATTGACACAAAGATTGGTTTGTCTTCACTCCTTGCTTTTTCGAAAGCCTCCTCGCCCCAAGGGTACCAGTCCACAGGATTGAATGCATGTTGAAGCAGGTATGGACTTTTCTCGTCGATCAGTCGATTCGGCTTCTTGCCTTCGGCCAATTCCTTTGCAACGAATGCGGCGGCAGTGTTGGGTTTTAAGCCTCGGTCTTGAATCATGTTGGTACCGTGCCCTTTCATGGCGATCACCAGGGCGACTACGACGGCGATTGCCAGCAATCCGCCAAATAGGAGAATCTTGTTTTTCCCGGGGATTGATTTTATCATACTTGTCCCAAAAAATGAGTCGTAAGAAGTTGACTCTTTGAATTTAGAGATTGTGTAATATATGAACAGTGAAGCAGGTATTCCAAAAAGAATAAATTTGACAGGATTAACGGGATGATACAGGATCACATGCGGAAATAATGGCTGGTGCCTCACGAAATGAAAGTAGTCCCGGTACGTAGGGAAAGGTTAGTCTTCTTGTGGCTATATGCCGCTCAACGGTGGTCCGCTCCTTGACATCCCACAAGATTACTCCGGCGATGCATCGCGTGCCATCGCGTGAAAAAGCCAGGTCAGCCCCGGCAACAAACCTGAATTTCCTTTTCGGCTCAATCTGCTTAATTGACGAAGCAAGAGCCTTTTGAATGGCTATGGCTTGTTTTGGAGTGACCGACCAGCTATGAGGAACGGGGGGAATATTCATTTGCCAAATACCGAACAACACTGAGGATCAAATGAGTCGTTCGGCGATTTCAGTGTTATTCAGTGTTTAGATTTGAAAATCTCA
>JAUXJX010000023.1 GCA_030624545.1 Bacteroidota bacterium
CGAGGTTAGCGCGAAAAGCAGGAGTACCGTTGAAATGATGCCTTTACGTATGAAAAACATTTATCCTCCAAATGAATACAAGCGCTAGTCAGTGCCGGCGCGTGGAACGGTATAAAAAACTTCCGCCCTCGGAATAAGAGAAGAGTCCGCAACGCTGCTCGAAAAGAAAACTGTTCGAAAAAGGCTCTGATTGGGATTGATTGGAGTCAATCGAAATCCGAAATTTTCAATCCGATCCGTTGCCATGCTCTGGATCGAGCTACTGATGTTCATTTCAAATCTGACGGAATTACTGTACGTGCTAATTCCAACTCTTGAAGAACCTACGTCCTCGGGCGAATTTGCCCAGTCAGCCGTGTTGGCAAACATCCGGACCAGCTGGAATAGAGAAGAAGTTGATGGGAAAATTGAAGCTGACGTATCCACCTGGAGGGTGACCGAGGCATGGTTTATGGTAGAATTGGCCGGGATTTCGGGAAAATCAAACTTGAGAAAAACCGAACTAGCTAATCCGGTGGCCACGGAAAGTCGATCTTCAGGCAACTCGAAGCCCACCTCCCATCCGACAACGGAAGAGGCATCGGAATCGGAGAGGGTAACTTCTTTTGTGCTGTCGTTAGTGGTGTACGTGACTTTTAGTTGAGGGCCAACAACAGTTTCATCAGAAAAATAGATGTGTATGTCTTTGGGATCTTGCGACAGCAGCAACAGACCTTGATTCGCTGTGGTGTTGTCTACCCAGCCTTGCACGACCTCCGCGGAAATCTTGAGGGTGTCATTTAAGAGAGACTGTTTGGCAAAAGTAGCTGTTCCTGCAATTTGTGCATCATAAGAACTCAAAATAGCATCCGGATCCACATTTTCCGTCGACCAAGCAACCGTGACTTTGTGCGCGTTAACCTCGTAGGAGCCTGTTGAGTCGCCGCTCACCCTTCCCGCCGGCGAGAAGATTAATAATGCATCTTGCACCGTTCCCGACGATATGGCTTCTGAAACACTTTCAAACTTTACAACGATTGCGCTGTTAGCCCCCTTGTAGCTGCCGATCAAGAGCTCGTCGCTCGTACCGATCTGGGTATCCGGCAATTCGAGAGAGAGCTCAGCCGCTGTTCCATTGAGCTCCACGTGCTCTATAGATTGCTCATCCAATTGGCCAATATTCTCCAGCCCAAATGGATTTGTTTCAGTACTTGAACAGGACAGGACAAATCCGGATATAATTACTACAAAAGATTTCGACAATATTGATTTAGGCACTGCTTCTCCTATCCGTTATCCTCTCTTGGATATTCACACGAGTAGCTGGTATTATTTCAACGTGATTTACCATCCCGGTATGATAATAACATTTTATCTCTTTGGAACAAGATTTTTACTGGCCATGAATTGGAAAGTTCCTAATTCTGTCCGTGATCAATCTTGAAAACGACCTTGCCCTTTTTTATCACCGTGTTCACCAAATTGACGCCATAATAATAAGGAATCTGGCGATAGTCATCCGCGTCCCATAGCACCACATCGGCCCGGTAACCCGGCAGCAGATTTCCAATTACTTCCTCTCTGCAGATTGATGCCGCGCCAAAAATGGTTGAGGCCATCAGCGCCTCCTCCGGCGTCATTTTCATGAACAGACAGCCCAGCGTCATCATGAGCGGCAGGGATTGGGTCATGCTTGAGCCGGGATTAAAATCCGTGGCCAAGCAAACGCGTGTGCCGGCGTCCAGAAGTTTTCGCGCCGGGGGATAGCGATGAGATCCCAAAAAAAATACCGCACCGGGAAGAAGACCCGCTATGGTTTTGGACGAGGCCATGGCCTGAATCCCCTCGTCGTCCAGGCACTCCAGATGGTCGGCTGAGACGGCCTGCAATTCGGTCGCTAGACGAGTCGCGCCCGTAAGGTGAAGTTGGTCGGCATGCAGCTTAATTCTTAGACCCGCTTCCCTTGCGGCGCTCAAAATCCGGCGAGCTTCTGAGACTGTATAAACACCTTGTTCGCAAAAGATGTCACAGAACTCCGCCAGGCCGTTTTCGGCAACGTACGGGATCATTTCTTTTATGACCAACTGAATGTATTCATCCCGTTTTTCGCGGTATTCGGTTGGCACCTCGTGGGCTCCTAGAAATGTGGGAATCATCTCGAGGGAATGCTCGTCATTCAGTTCGCGAATGACCTCCAGGGATTTTACCTCGTCTTCGAGTGACAGCCCATATCCGCTCTTGGCTTCTATGGTTGTGGTCCCCACGGAGAGAAATCGATCCAGTCTCTTTCGGACCACGCTTTTTAGCTCTTCTTTTGAAGCCTCCCTGACGCCCCGAACACTGCTCCTAATGCCACCTCCGGCAGCCGCAATTTCCTCGTATGATTTGCCCTGGACTCTCATCTCAAATTCGTGTTCTCGTGTTTGATGAAAGACCGGATGCGTATGGGAATCGACAAGTCCGGGCGTAACCACTTTGTCATGGGCGTCAATTGTAACGGTACCTGAATCAATCTGCACCAGTGGCAGAACCTCGTCCTCAGAACCAATGTGAACGACATGTCCGTCCTCTATGGCGACATATCCGTTCGTAATGGCTTTCAGCCGCCAGGTATCGTTGCCATGGGTGGCGTCGGTTTTGGAGAAGTAGATTAACTGTTTTGCTTCAGTAATTAAAAGATCTATTGACTTCACTTGAATGCCTAGTATTCGAAAATCCTAATACAACGAATGTGTAATCTATCACAAAATGGAGGTCGAGTCAAGAATTATCAAGTCGGAAGGCAACAACCATGGGAATTTTTGTGCTTACAGAGACCGCTACGCTAATCTCTGCAGCTATCTTGAATATAACCCTGATCGCTTCGGAGATAAGGGAGGCGGTCTCCGAAGCGCCGTCCCTAGACCATCTCACTCCATCATCGGAATCTTCACCCCTCGCTTCTTGGCGGTCTTTACCGCCTCTTCATACCCTGCATCAACGTGCCTGGCGACCCCGGTCCCGGGATCGTTGGTGAGCACTCTCTTCAGTCTGACAGCCGCCTCCGGCGTCCCGTCTGCCACAATCACCTGCCCGGCATGTATGGATAATCCAATGCCGACACCACCGCCATGATGAACTGATACCCAGGTTGCCCCGGATATGGCATTCAACAGAGCATTTAGAACCGGCCAGTCTGCAATGGCATCGCTGCCGTCCTTCATTCCCTCGGTCTCGCGATTGGGCGAGGCAACCGAACCGGCATCAAGGTGATCCCTGCCAATGACGATAGGGGCCGATACTTTTCCGGCTGCAACCAAGTCATTGAATGCGAGACCGGCCTTGTCGCGCTCTCCGTATCCGAGCCAGCAGATTCTGCAAGGCAGGCCCTGAAAGGCCACCTGCTCTTTGGCCATGGTGATCCAGCGATGCAGCATCTTATCCTTCGGAAAGAGATTCAGAATAGCTTCATCCGTTCTGTAGAGATCCTCCGGCTCGCCGGACAGGGCGGCCCAGCGGAAAGGACCCTTTCCTTCACAGAAGAGCGGGCGAATATCAGCTTGAACGAACCCAGGGAATACGAAGGCATTTTCCACGCCTGCCTTCTTCGCCTGTCCGCGAATGTTATTGCCATAATCGAATGTTACGGAGCCGCGGCGCTGCAATTCGAGCATGGCTCTGACGTGCGCAGAGATGGAGCGATAAGCCAGACTGATGTATTTCTCAGGATCTGTTTTGCGAAGGGCAAGGGCCTCTTCATACGGGATTCCGGCAGGCACATAGCCGTTCAGCTCGTCGTGGGCCGAAGTTTGGTCCGTGAGCACATCGGGGATGACATTCCTTCGCACGAGCTCAGGCAAGACATCCGCAGCATTTCCGAGTAAACCGACGGACAATGGTCTTTTTTGCTCCTTGGCCTCGAGAACCAGTTTTATTGCTTCATCCAGGCTCTCCGTCGTCCTGTTCAGATACCTGGTTTGAATGCGCCGTTCAATGCGGTCGCGATCCACCTCGATTGCAAGTATGGCTCCATTGTTCATGGTTGCGGCGAGCGGCTGTGCACCCCCCATTCCGCCCAGTCCGGCGGTCACTACCAATTTCCCGGATAGGTCATCGCTAAAGTGCTGGGCGGCAACTGCGGCAAAAGTTTCGTAGGTGCCCTGCAGGATACCCTGCGTACCGATGTAAATCCAGCTCCCGGCTGTCATCTGCCCGAACATGGTAAGGCCAAGGGCATCCAATCGACGGAACTCATCCCAATTTGCCCACTCTGGCACCAGCATGGCATTGGAAATCAAAACCCGGGGAGCATCCTTGTGTGTAGCAAAAACACCTACCGGCTTGCCGGATTGAATCAACAGCGTCTCGTCGTTCTCGAGTTCGCGCAAGCTCTTCACTATTGCGTGAAAGCAATCCCAGTTTCTCGCCGCCTTACCCGAACCGCCGTAGATGATCAGCTCCTCAGGGAGCTCCGCAACTTCCGGATCCAGATTGTTCATCAGCATGCGCAAGGCAGCTTCCTGCTGCCATCCCTTGCAGGAAATCTTTGTTCCGCGAGGGGCTCGAACGGGTTCATATTTCGTTGTTGTCATATTTCACCTATGAATTGATAAATTGAAAATATAGAAAAAGCTAAGTTTAATAAGGGATGGTCCTCAAAAGCGCGGGCCTCCTTGTCGATAGATTCCCGCTGAAAACATGCGGGAATGACAGGAATAGGAGACTCAAGAAGGCACCGCGGTACACCCTCCTCTCCTCTGGCTAGCGGCTTCGTGGTTTTATTCATTAAATAGATTTCCCGGCCAGCAGCTCCTCAAATTCTTTCTCTTCCAAGATCTTGATGCCGAGCTTGTTGGCCTTGTCCAGTTTAGAACCCGCATCCTTTCCGCAAACAACGAAATCCGTCTTTGACGACACACTTCCTGTTGGCTTGCCGCCGTATTTCATCACCAGGTTTGCCGCCTCATCGCGGCTGTATTTTTCCAGGCCGCCTGTGAACACAAAGGTCCTCCCGGCGAGGAATTTCTCATCCGCGCTTTTAACTTTAATTTCCGGTTGAACGATCTTCACTCCGGAATCAAAAATGCGGCTCAGCGTTACCTGGTTTTCTTTCCGCTTAAAGAATTCAATAATGGAATGGGCGACCTTGGGACCAATTCCGTCAATCTCCATCAATCGTATTTCATCCGCCAGCATGAGCTCCTCAAGAGATGAAAAGTTCTCGGCGAGCACGCGAGCAACGAATTCTCCCACACCATGGATGCCCATGGCATATAGAAATCTCTCGAATTCAACCGACTTATTCTGCTCGAGCTGATCCATCAGGTTTTGAGCGGATTTCTCTCCCCAGCGTTCAAGGCCCACCAACTGTTCTTTCTTCAAATAGAATAGATCGGCTGGGGACTTGATGATATTCTCTCTCATCAACTGGTCTACCATCTCTTCACCCAACCCTTCGATATTGATCGCCCGTTTGCTGACCATGTGCAGCAGATGGCCTTTCAACTGAGCCGGGCAGGCGAAATTGGGACAGTAATAGTACGCCCCCTCTTTTTCCAACAACGTGTTGCAGCGGGGGCAGCGTTTCGGCATTCGGATCGTCTTTTCTTTCCCCGTTCGCCGGTCTTCAATGGGCCCAACCACCTTTGGGATGACATCTCCGGCCCTTTCTATCAGCACCCAATCGCCAATACGGACGCCCTTCTGACGAATCAGTTCCTCCGTGTGCAGCGTAGCGCGGGACACCGTAACCCCGCCGATGGGCACGGGCTCTAGTTCCGCAACCGGGGTAATGATGCCCGTCCTTCCCACCTGAAATTTCACATTCTGCAATTGCGTTATCTCCTGAAGCGCGGGAAACTTATACGCCACCAGCCAGCGAGGCTGTCGCGTCTTCGTTCCCAGCCTGGCCTGACCTGAGAGGGAATTCACCTTGAAGACCACGCCATCGATCTGAAAAGGCAGGTCCTCTCTCAGGGACGAAATTCTTCGATAATACTGGATTGCTTCGTCACTGCCTTTGCAGACTTGGGCCTCCTTAAAAACCTGAAATCCCCATTGCTTCAGAGCGACGACGATTTCCCAATGGGTCGTAAATTCGATTCCTTCGGAGCCTCCGATTCCCCAGCCAATAAAATTCAATCTTCGGGCCGCAGTCTGGACGGGATCGAGTTGTCTGACCGCACCGGAGGTCATATTCCTGGGATTTGCGAACGGTGTTTCTCCATCTCGTAATCTTTCCTCATTCAACTTGCGGAAGTCCTCCGTGCCTATGATCACTTCTCCACGAATTTCAATGAGAGCGGGAACCGGCCGGCCGGCCCCAAGCAGCCGGAGAGGAATGGTTTTTATCGTTCTAATGTTTTCGGTTACATCGTCTCCGACGCTGCCGTCCCCGCGCGTCACTCCTCGAACCAGAAGACCACGTTCGTAGGTCAGGGACATGCTGATGCCGTCAAACTTGGGTTCTCCGGCATATTCGACCTCATCGAGTTCGAGACCTTCGCGGGCTCGCCGGTCAAAATCAAGGAATTCGGCTTCGTCGAAAGCATCTTCAATACTGAGCATCGGAACCAGATGGCGGGCCGCCTGAAATCCGATGCCCTCTTCGCGCGGGGCGCCAACCCGTTGCGTCGGGGAATCTGGCACAACCAGTTCCGGAAATATCTTCTCAGTATCTTCCAGTTCACGCAGCAATCGGTCATATTCGGCATCGGAGGCTACGGGATCTGCCAGAACATAGTATCGATGGTTGTGATAGTGTAGTTGTTCACGGAGTTCGGTGACTCTTTTGGCAGCGGAGTCCTTATCCACGTGGTCCTCTTCCAATGAGAATTGAGGTAATTGATTGGCGCCCGATCATCTCTAATAGAAAAATAAGGAGACGCTTTGTTGAATTCAATTAAATTGTGGCATGACTTGAGAGCCTGAGCTCAATAGAAAATACGCGGACGCACTTAAATTATTGGCCTGCATTATTCACAGAACTTTGCCACTAAGGCACCAAGGCACCAGGAATTCTGAATTCAGTAGAAATATATATTCCCAAAGAAATTCTTTGAACTAGCTTGAATAATTCACTCACGCAAAGCCGCCAAGAACGCAAAGGATTAAGAACATCAAATTAGCGAAGAAAATGTGAGCTCACTATCAAGCAATCTTTTTGAAATCAGGCTTGAAACGTATCTTCTATATTTTTAATATTCTTAGTGGCTTAGCGTCTTTGCCAGAGATTTTTATGAATAATGCAGACTAAGTTTTGTGAGCTCTCTCTTTCTCAGAATTTTCAGTACTTTGTGCTTTGTGACTTCGGGGCAATGAAGTGTTCAGATTAGCAATCAGACGGACGAGACATACCGGCCACAGAACTGACCGATTTCTCAAAAGAAAAAATAAGGGAACTGCTATAGGTTTGAATAGAGGGAAGAATAAGAAGTGATCTATGGCTCTGGCAGGTCCAGCCTCTGTATGATGCGCAGCTTGTCACGCAATTCCGCGGCGAGCTCAAAATTCTCGCTGTGCACGGCTTCATCCATTTCGCGCTGCAGCTTTTCCAAGGGTTCCTCAGGTTTGAGCTTTGACACTTCGTCTTTCCAGCGCTGCAGGAAAATCACTTCCGAACCAACGTCACCGCCGGGACCCCGCTCGGAATCTTCTATCGAACAGTTCTCTATGTCGTTTATGCCCTGGTTGATGAGTGATATGGCCTGATCAAATTCTTTTTCCTTTAGGGCCATTGAGGCTTTCGCCCGGGTGTGCATCATCAATACGAAGGGGCGAAACTGCTCGAAGATCTGACGGTCACTGGCATCATCGGCATATTTTTTCACCAAATCAAAGGCCTTTAGATTCCGCTTTGTGTCACGGACAACCCCCTCGAAATCGCCGAGGTAAAACAAACTGAGATACCGGTGATAATATTGAACCGCTTCCTGCTGCAGATCCAGGCAGTCGTCCTTGCTAAGAACGAAGCCTGTAACGCTTCCCCTATCTTTGCGGTGTGCTTTGAGAGCTCCTAAATAATGATCCAGCAGAGATTCTCTTCCATGCGGTCTCCTACCGTCGGGCCGGCCATCCACTTCCATCTGCAAAATACCCAGATCGACACGAAGTTGAATTTTCTCGCGCCCGTCTTCACCAATGATACGCCGCACGTTTAATTTCGACGAATCGTAATTCCATTCGCGCAGCATCCTGCTCAGATCTTTTCCCCGAAACAGCATTCCCTTTGCCTTTCATCATAAATTCAGTATTATGTACTAAAAACCGTATGGCATTTCAACCTTATTTCAAACCGAATTTTGAAAGAGACTATTGCAAATGTAGCTTTTACATTTCTAATAAAACCAAGAGGTTAGTATAGCTTGAACCAGACAATTCAGAAACGATGATCTCCAATCATCCGGACGCCGATAGATTAAGAATCGGAACAGGGGCGGGATTACGAAAGGCCTTATTAACGTATTTTGTAGGATAACTGCAAAATAGTCAAAACTGTCATTTCGATCCGCAAGATGGCGGACCGAAGTCCAGTCAATATATATTATTTGGACATATACTCGAGAAGGACGGCAGCAGGCGCCGGCGCATCATCCATCAGGAAGAAGCTTCGTGGGGAGGAAGAACGATGTTTCTCTCTGAAAGGGGCTGTCCGCTCTCGCCAATTCGCACGACCACCATCGTCATGTCGTCATGCTGGGGTGTTTCGCCGGTAAACTGCTTCACCCCTTCCTGTACGAGATCCAAGATTTCCGCGGCGCTCTTTTGTTCGGCGCTGATGATCAACTCGGCCAGTCGATCCTCTCCGAATTCATTGTAGGTTTCATCCATAGCTTCCGAAAAGCCATCTGTGTAAAGAACGAAAACTTCCCCCGGGTGCACTTTTACTTCCACTTCTTCGAGCGTGTCGGCGAACACATCGCCCTTATCCAGACCAAGGGCAATCCCTTTAGGACATAGCTGTCTGGATTTTTCTTCCTGCCCGCTCTGAACGATGACAGGATTGTGACCGGCGCGAGAAAATGTGAATGTCTCAAGATCTCGGTCAAACACGCCATAGACAACACTGATGAAAACTCCACGCTGGGCATTTTCATAGAATAGATCATTCATCTGGATCAATACTTCTCGCGGCGACCGGATTAGACGGGTTTGCGACACCAGAATTCCCTTCAGCAAAGTCATAAAGAAGGCCGCAGAAACCCCCTTGCCTGACACGTCTCCAACTACAACGCCGAGACGATTCTGATCCAGCTTAAGAAAATCATAGTAATCTCCACCGACCTCATAAGCCGGAATGCAAATGCTGGCTACGTCCAGCCAGTCACTTTCCAGGTTCCGGGTTTGCAGGAAGTTAAGCTGAACGGTTCTGGCGATCTCCAGTTCCCGCTGGAATCTTTCGCGTTCGCTTATCCGGCGTAAATATTCGGGAACATACTCAGTTTGAGTATCCGCCGATTCTGGCGCGGACAAGGCCAGGGTTCCCAATATGAAGAACCCGATGGGAAATATACAGGTAATGATGCCGCTCGCGACCAGAGAAAATGAGTCCTTGCCGAAATACGGCATGGCTTCCAGAATCGAAAGCACGGAGAGCAGCATAACGAAAACGGAAAGAAAATCCAAGCGAAGAAGAGTAAATGCAACCATCAATCCGAGGATCATGAAAACCAGATTGGGAATTGGGAAAGGATTCAGATTGGCCCATCCTGCGGGAATAAATGCGAAAATGAGTACGCCGAGCAGGATAAATGCGCTTGTATTTGGCAATGCTCTTCTTAACAGAGAGAAGAGGAAAACTACGAATGCAAAAACGACGAAAATCAAACTGATCCAGATGGAGCCTATGCTGCCCAGCCACGGCAAAGTGGCTGCCAAATGCTCGACATCGTTACTTTCCCATTTGAACCATGTGCCGCCAAGCTGGTCACCCAAAGAAATTACGATTGAGTACAGCCCGAGAAAGATACCGGCAATGGCCAGCCCCCGAAGAGAAGCATGGGCGTTTTTGCGGGTGAAGATTCGTCCGCGTGTGATATTATCCAGGGTATACAATTTCTCATTCCACACTTCACGCGCTGCTGATTCGGCAACACCCGTTAGCACAAAAATCGCGAGGCCCACGAAAAACGCCCCCGCCACTCCGGCGATCAGGATTTCCCACCAGGATTCATCAAGCATTGATCCGACGATCATCATAATCATCATAATCGTTGTTGTGATCGAAATCACCCAGGCCATCTTGAAGTCTACTTTGTCCTGCCGCAGCCTCTTGATCAGATTTACGATGACAAGAATTGTGATGATTACAATTGCCAGCACGCTCAGAATTGCGGACAGGTCGTCCTCATCAAATCCGCCTTGTTTTTCTTCGGGAATAGCAGCCTCCAGGTTCAGGCGGCTGAGATTCATTCCAAGAAGCTCTACACTGGCTACCAGGCTGTCACTCCAGGTGGCAGATTTGTTGATCCAGCTGAAACGATTGATGCTGTCACCGCGGCTAATTTCAAATTCCTGGTCCCGCAATTTCCAACTTGCGCTATCATATTGGGTGTACTGATGCAAGAAACCTTTTGCTCGCAGGAGACGAGAGTCTTCTGAAGGCCCCACTGCTGATTCCGTGGGGACAAAGTCATTGATGATTGAAATGAGTTCCCCCGTCGTGGCGATGTCAAACCTTAAGGAGTTTCTGTCTTTTTCATCATCACCACCAATCCTCACGGTTGGTCCGGACTCGGGAGTGTCTGGCTGGTCCTTCGATTTTTCATAATCGACCCGCCAATAATAGCCGGGGACATCAAGGTTAATTCTCTTTGCGGTTTCCTGCAAGCCATGTTTTGTTTGGTGAAATTTTAGCAAATCCGTATTTCGCCGCAGAGTTACGGA
>JAUXJX010000533.1 GCA_030624545.1 Bacteroidota bacterium
CATTTTATTTGACAAAGATGACTGGATACTAAAATACGTTGAATCAGTGACCCTCATTGACGGAACGACCGGGCTACCTACAGGATTCTCTCTGCAGCAGAACTACCCGAATCCATTCGGTTCGGCGGTGACTGGTACAGGAAGTTCCGCGACCTTAATTCAGTTTAACATTCCGGAAACGGCCCAGGTCAGACTTGTAATCTATAACCTGCTCGGGCAGAAGGTACGAACGCTACTGGACGGGAACTTCGAGCCCGGAAGCCACGTGGCACAATGGGACGGCCGGGATGATTCAGGAGTTAGGGTTGGCGCCGGTGTTTACCTCTATCGCATTAAAGCCGGTGATTTTGTAAAGAAAAAGAAGATGACCCTGATGTGGTAGAATTCCTAAGCCAGCCTCCGAATCTATTGTCTATATTTCCTGGATTCCCGACAAAGGCATTCGGGAATGACATTCTGCAACAGCCTGTCGAGACCTGTTCTGAGCTTGGCGAAGGAAGCGACCGAAAATGCCGAAGCATTTTCAGGGTGTTTTACTTCGGGGACAGCAAAAACGAATCAAATACAATCAATGAGATAGACGCATCCTGCTTCTGGTGAGCAACGTTACCGTGATCACTATTAGCAAAGCCAGTGCCAGTATGATGATCATTCCAAGAGAAACGGGAGAACGAGAAGGGAGATTCACGGAACTCCAATCACCGATTAAGACAAAAGGCGCCCAATAGAATGGATCCTTTTTTACACCTTCGGATGAATTTAGATAGTCGATTTTCGCAAGACGGAGCGCCTGCCTTTTGTTGGAACCTGCCTGTAGATGCTCATAGAAGTTCTTCATGATAATTGACGTGGATTGATCATCCACGCTCCACAGACTGGCCAACATACTCGGTACGCCGGCATATAGGAAGGCACGGGAGATACCGATGACGCCTTCGCCTCTTCGAATTTTCCCCAATCCTGTATTGCAGGCACTCAATACCACCAAATCGGCATTCAAATTCATGTTAAAGACTTCATAGGTCTGCAGGTAACCGTCTTCCTTTGCCTTGTCGTCTTGAGTCAAAACAATTTTGGAATACAAAGGCTGGCCGTCATTAATAAGAAAGTGCGTGGCGAAATGAAGAATGCTGTATTCTTCAGCATTGGCTTTTAGATTCTCTTCTGTAGCTTCCTTACCAATAAGAATATCATTCTTTGATCCGCCCAACACCTTACCGATGGCTTTGACCTCCGATTCCGAGTTTGGCAGATTGGCCAACCTGTCTCCCCGAATTGTACCTTGGGCAGTGGGTAATTCCGATGTTAGAAATTGCATCCGCTCCGGTGCATCCGCGTCCGAGCCAAAATCGGGATTGCCCAGAGCCAAGATTCCCTTACTCGGACTCCTCATTCTTTGCATATCCGGATCCAATAAATCGATGGAAGATACGTAAGAAATATCGTACTTCTCAAGGAGAAATCTGGCATTCTCGAAGTCGTACTGAGTTTCCGCCGCAGCGGCATCAAAGACCAACATTTCAAAGGGCAAATAGAAGAGGATGTCATCAGGCACGATAATCAACTCGCTGGTGCCTTGAAGCCACGCTTCGATCGGCCTGACGAGATTTTCGTATAGTCGATGAGCCGGAGCGATGGTAAAGTCTAACAACTGCGGGTTAAGAATCTGCGGCCGGGCTTTTCCTTCGGCAAATGCTTGAAAGTCGAAGATGGGACTCAAATCCGCCAGAATGGCATGTATGCTGTCTCTACCCATCGATGCCTGTGAGTAAATCAGGCTGTCCGTCGTCACGACAAATATGGAGG
Organism: Bacteroidota bacterium; assembly: GCA_030624545.1. GTDB lineage: Bacteria > Zhuqueibacterota > JdFR-76 > JdFR-76 > DREG01 > JAUXJX01. The sequence continues at coordinate 1,807 of JAUXJX010000533.1, forward strand.
TTTTTTCGGGCCCGACAACGTATTGAACCAAAGCTTGTCCTCCAGCCAATATTCTATTCTGGATATCCTCGACTTCCAAAATTTCATGTGAGGTCAAATGATAGTATTGACTGTGCTGTTTTTTTAGTCCCTCGATTATTACAGATTTTCTTAGCTCCAGATCGGTGATCTGTTGGTCTAGTGAGAGAATTCTGTTTTTGTCCCCCTCATCTTGTGCCAGTTCGATTGAAAGCTCATGATGTGCGGTCTCAAGGTCGGATGTAATTTCGTTCAATTGCGCTCTTGTTGTATCTGAAAGCAACTCACTTAAGAAGTTTTGGCCTTGAAACAGGATGTCCAGCAAAGCCTTTGCCTTATACTTATTCGCATATGCAAAGGCGTCCTGGACCTTTCCATTTTCGGCGAGAAGCTCGACAATTGAGGGATAGGCCTCATATTTGTCCTCCAGAAAGTTGTTCCCCAGTGATTCGATATCGAGATTTTGTCTCACCGAATCATACAAGGAAATCGCATTTGCATAATGGGTGATCGCTTCCTGCAGGTTACCTTGTTTCGCATAGCATGAACCGAGCCCCGCCTGAGATTCCCAGATGACCTGGGCATCTTGCGTTGATGTTCCGATTTCGAGGGCGTCGGCGAGGTAATCTGCGGCCTTCGAATACTCACCCAAATCAATATGGAGATTACCCAGACTTTTTAGTATGAAGCCTTCCAAGTATTTGTCCTCTATTTCTTTTGCGATTTTAAGCGCGTTGTTCTGAAAAACAAGCGCCTTCCCGTAATCTCCATCAAGCTGGTAAACCTCAGCCATGCTTGATATAGTTATGCCCTCCTCATACTTTAGTTTGTTCTGCTTGGACTTATTC
>JAUXJX010000290.1 GCA_030624545.1 Bacteroidota bacterium
ACTGCTCAAACACCCATGCCTTGCTGGCGATATTGGGAGACGCAAGAAGCTTGCGCAGAACCAGGTTCAAATCTTCCGGTTCCGGTAGTTTTTTGGGATCGAAATCGCGTAGAGCATCGAGATAAGCCGGTCTTTTGGCCTCGCGTTCATAAACGGGCGCACCCTCACCTGCTGCCAAAGCAGTGGCGGGAATATCTGCCACTGTCTCTCCATGCCAGCGAACCAGCAGCCGGCCAGTGTTGCTAACCCGGCCAAATATTGCCCAATTCAGATCCCACTTTTCGCAGGTGTCGATTATTTCCTGTTCCCGGCCTTGTTTCGCAATCGCCAACATGCGTTCCTGGGATTCGGAAAGAAGTATCTCATACGGCGTCATCCCCCCTTCTCGAAGCGGGACTTTGTCCAAATCAAGCTCAATGCCAACCCCGCCATTCGCGGCCGTTTCCGCAGCCGAGCAAGTGATCCCCGCCGCACCCATGTCCTGGATTCCGACGATGCAGTCCTTCTTGATCAATTCCAGCGTGGCTTCCATGATAAGCTTTTCTGTGAACGGGTCGCCAACCTGAACCTGCGGACGCTTTTCCTCCGACTCTTCGCTGATCTCCTCGGAAGCAAATGTAGCCCCGTGAATGCCGTCCCGGCCTGTAGAAGAGCCGAAAATGAACACTGCATTCCCTTCGCCTTCTGCCACAGCCCTGGCGATGCGATTTGTCTTCACAATGCCTACAGCCATGGCATTTACCAGCGGATTCTCGTCATAGGCCTTGTCAAAATAGACTTCGCCGGCTACGGTAGGAATGCCCAAGCAGTTTCCGTAATCACCGATTCCCCTTACGACACCATTAAACAGGTATTTGGAACGGTTGTTTTCCAGCGAGCCAAAACGCAGCGAATCCAGCGCCGCGATGGGTCTCGCCCCCATGGTAAAGATGTCCCGCATGATACCGCCGACACCGGTGGCCGCTCCCTGGTACGGCTCCACTGCCGACGGATGGTTGTGGCTCTCGATCTTAAAGGCAACGGCAAGACCGTCTCCGATGTCCACCAGGCCCGCATTCTCCTCGCCGGCCTTGACCAGAAGGGTTTTCCCTTCCCGGGGCAGGGTTTTCAACAAGGCAAGAGAGTTCTTGTAGCTGCAGTGCTCAGACCACATTACCGAGAAGATTCCCAGTTCAGCGTATGTCGGAGTGCGGCCGAGTATGTTGCAGATTTGCTCGAATTCCTCGTCAAGAAGGCCATGTTGCCTGACAATGTCCAAGGTCACTTGCGGATCGGGCATTTGTGCCTTTCCTCGATTAACAGGTGTTAGTAGCCAAAAAAGGAATCAACCTAAAAAATGTGATTGACAACTTGAATTTGCAATTTTTTCCTCCTAGTATGAAAACTGATTTTTGACAGTTCTCACACCCTTCGATACGCGATTTTGAATTCATCCGGGCCTCCGTGTAAACAGCTGGAAAATCGCTACCCAGGATGCTCGCCTTACTTTGTTAATATAAGCATTGTGAGTAGCCGCCGACACCGAAAATTCATCCTAAACACCAGGATAAACTGAGAATCTTGTTCACACAGCCGAATTCTTTTTGGCGGCGTATCGAAGGGTGCGTTCAGGATGATTCTTTCTCCTCCACAAAATAATCGTGCAGCCTTACCGCTAATGATGACGGGATGCCCTTGACGGCCCTAATTTCCTCCAGTGTGGCGCTTTCCATTTGTCGCGTAGAACCAAAATGATTGAGCAAGAGCTTCCGCCGCTGTACTCCAATTCCGGGAATATCGTCAAGCGTCGACTTGATCTGCCGCTTGCCCCTGAGCTTTCGATGAAATGTGACCGCAAAGCGATGGGATTCATCGCGAACCTGGCGAAGCAATCGCAATGCAGGCGAGTCTTTAGGGATGCTTTGCGGATCCTGGAATTCGGGAGTGAAAACTTCTTCAAGCTTCTTGGCGAGAGAAATAATAGGCCGGTCATCGATCCCCAATTCTTCCAGCGCCGATACCGCGCTGGAGAGCTGACCCTTGCCGCCGTCTATCAAAATCAAATCCGGGAACGCTACCTTTTCGTCCAGGAGTCGTTTATATCGCCGGAAGACCACCTCATTTATCATGGCAAAATCATCAATGCCGCTCACTGTTCTGATTTTGAAATGGCGATAGTCGGATTTGCTTGGGCTGCCGTTGGTGAAACAAACCATTGACGCAACCGGATCGGAGCCGGAAATATTGGAAATGTCAAATGCTTCTATCCTTATGGGGGGCGCTGCCAGCGAAAGGACTTTTTGCAGCGCAATGACCGGTTTGGCCAGGTTTTCTTCCCGCTCCTTCATTTTTTGCAGCTTCCGCTCATCCATCAGCAGCCTGGCATTGCGGACCGCCAGCCGCACCAGTTTGGCTTTTTCACCCTTTTTGGGCGTCACCAACGACACTCTTCCTTGCCGTTTTAGCGACAGCCAGTTTTCATAATGTGAGGGATTTTCGACCTCGTAGGGGACAAAGATTTCGCGGGGAATGAAATCAACCTTGACATAGTATTGCTGCAAGAATGCGCGCTGAACCTCCTCTTCGGGGTGATCCATATTCCGCGTCAGAAAAAAATGATTCTTACCTATTATTTTCCCTTCCCTCACTTTGAAAACTACACCGCACGCAGTTGGCTCTTCACAGCTAATACCGATTACATCGCGATCGATATCATCATTCGACACGACCTTTTGTCGCGCGCGAAAAACCCCAATCGCCTTGATCCGATCACGAATCCGGGCCGCCTTTTCAAACTGCTGGCTCTGGCTGGCCTTGTGCATGTCTTCTTTCAACTGGGCAACTACCTGGGCATCTTTTCCCTCAACGAACGAGACCGTCTGTCGCACAATCTTTCTATAGTCATCTTCCGAGATCAACCCTTCGCAGGGGCCAAGGCAGCGGTGAATGTGATAGTCGAGGCACAACTTGACCTTCCTTAGTCTCACCGTTTCTTCATCTAGGCGATAGTTACAGCTCCGGATCGGAAAGATCTTTCTGATCGCCTTCAACAGTCCCCTCATGCTATGCACATCGGTATAGGGGCCGAAATATCTCGACCCGTCTCGGACGATTTTTCTTGTAGGAAAAATCCTGGGGAACTCCTCATGGGTCACGCGAATGTACGGAAAACTCTTGTCGTCTTTCAGGTTGACATTATATCGAGGGCGATATTCTTTGACGAGATTGGCTTCCAGAATGAATGCTTCGGATTCTGAATCCGTGATGATCCATTCCAGGTCTGAAATCTGTCTAACAAGCGCTGCCAGCTTGGGACCTTCAACCCGGCCCTGCTGAAAATAACTTCTAACGCGATGGCGGAGATTCTTGGCCTTGCCGACGTATAGCACTTTGCCGGGGGGGTTTTGGAAAAAATAAACTCCGGGATTGGTGGGTAGACTCTCAATCTTCTGTTTCAGAATCGAATTCATCAAGAAGGCTTCTTAACGATTTGCCAGCCTACCTATCCTATGGCCAACATTCGCTCAACAGCTCCCAATGCCCTGACCCGGATATCCTCCGGCACCTCAATTTTATATCGTTCATTGCTTAATGCCGCAAGGGTCTCCTCGAGAGTAATCTGATTCATGTGAGGGCATCGGACGCTGCACATTCTCAGCATTTCTTTTTCCGGATTCTCAGCCGCGATGTTATCTCCCATGGTGCATTCAGTCAGCAGCAGGTATCGCGGGGCTTTTGTTTCTTGCACATATCGAATCATTGCCCCGGTGCTCCCGGAGAAATCGGATGCTTCAACCACTTCGGGACTGCATTCCGGATGGGCCAGGACGACCACATCCTTGAATTGACTCCGAACATGTTCAATATCCCTGGCTGTAAATTTATCATGTACCTCGCACAGTCCTTCCCAGCCGATAAGATGATAGTCCAGCTCTCCGTTAAACTTGCCATTGCCATTGGGACTGGGAAAGATCACCTGTTTCCCGGTTTCTTTCGCCACGTTCCTGGCCAAATATTCATCCGGTATGAAAATGACGGTGTCGTTGTCAAGGGACTTCACAACTTC
>JAUXJX010000090.1 GCA_030624545.1 Bacteroidota bacterium
GATACTTCTTGCGCATACGTTTGAATTTCTTTAGTTCCTGGCTCCATCCCGCAATGATCTTATTGGCAGGAACCCCGGCGAGGAGTTGCTCACGTAACTTGGAATCCCCGGCAAGGCGATCGAACCCCGATGTAAATTCCAAATCTCGAGGATGCAATTCTCGCAGAACCGTCAAAAGTTGAACAGCAAACGAGACAGGACGAAAAAGGTTGCGATTCTCTACGTTGAGATAGAAGCCTCGGCACCGACGATCCTGGAATTCAGGATAGGGAGCAGCATTTGGAACGGGAACAGGAGTAAATTCGCGAACCTCAAGTTGAATGCCAAAACCACGAAACCCGGTGAACCTTTCCTTTATTGGCCCAGGCCGCATCCAGGGAGATCCAATCAAGGTAAAGGGCGTGGGGGTCCCTCTGCCTTCGGAAACGTTCACGCCTTCCAGAAGGCCAATTCCGGGATACAAGTTTGCCGCTTCTAAAGAGGGCATATTGGGAGAAGTCTTGACCCATGGTAAGCCAGTCTGATCAAACCACTGAAGCCTTTTCCAATTTCTAACCGGGACTACTGTCAGATCTGCCCGAATTCCGTTCGTAAGCCAGCCTTGTCCATTTATCATCAGCGCCAGTTCCCCCACGGTCAGCCCATGGCGAATGGGGATGGGAAACATTCCCACGAAACTCTTATGCTCCTCTTTCAGGACAGGCCCTTCAACGATTTCGCCGGTTATGGGATTTGGACGATCAAGCACTATGAATGGGATTCCAGCCTCGGCCGCGGCTTCCATAGCCAGCGCCATAGTGCTAATATAGGTGTAGAATCGAGCGCCGATGTCCATGATGTCAAATAGAAGTATATCAACGCTGTCCAGCATGGCCGCGGTGGGTTTTCTATTCCTGTGGTAAAGGCTATAAACCGCAATTCCCGTCAGGGAATCTTCATAGGTTTCAATGTATTCGCCGCCTGCCCGATCACCTCGAATACCGTGCTCGGGTGCAAACAAGGCATGAATGCCAACGTCGGGGATGCGGTTTAGAAGATCGACAATGTGCTCTCCGTCTGCGGAGAGCGCCGTGTGGTTTGTGACAATGCCGATTCTCTTATTCTTGATTAGACCCAGCCGTTCTTCAACCAGGACATCCAGGCCTGGCTCGACAGGTTCGAATTCTGTTCCACAACCAATCGAGCAGATGACGCCAAGCGTAATGAATAGGTAGAAGAGGCGCGAGAATTTGTTATTCCTGTTTGGCATCAATCACAGAAATTGACTATTGCAAAGTATTGGTGTGGCAAGCCAATCTGAATCCATCATGAATGTGTGAGGCTAAATCCGAGATCTAAAACTTAGACCAGATTTATTGGAGGCCAGGCTAATCCTTAGACCATCGTATAACAATATATACACAGAATCGCCAATTTACAAGAGGCTAGTTTGATACGGTTGCGTGATTATTTTTGACAGAGATTGAAGTGGTTTCTTTCTCTTGTGATTCGTCGCTCAGAGCGAGAACCTCCGGAATGAGAATCAAATCACCAGGATGAAGTTTGTCGAAATCCAGATCGTTATTATAGCTCTTAATCAGCCATAGGGGCAATTTATACAACTGATTGCACAAGTACCAGATATTTTCCCCTCGCCTAACTTGGTGGGTTATGGTTCCTACCACCTTGAAATTTGAGAAAAAGTCCTCCTCCATGCTTCTATGGTACTCGAGCCGCGAATTAACGAATTGCTCTGAAGTTACGTTTTCAAACGCCAGCTTAATTTTTTCTCCCAGCCGAATGTCTTGCCCAAAATCGATATCGTTCCACAATCTCAACCGCTGGGTCGGAACCTTGAGCCAATCTGCATAATGGCCCAGTGTCTCTTCAGGCTTCACCTCGATAATGCCTTCTTCAGGCTTGGTATTCGACATCAAGACAATTTCAGGCTCAACGGCAGCTCGATTTTCCGCCGAGCTAAGATCAATGGCCGGTAAAGTTCGCTCGGGCTTGTCGGCCCCGAGAGATGCAGCCCTCCTTTGCGAAGCAGCTACGGCTGTTTCGACCTCTTTGTCCGGAACTTTCCGCACCGGAAGTTCTGGCAAATTCGCCAGGCTGGCCAGTTCTGCTTTTAGAGGAATTCGCAGAACTCCGCCGGCCCTAATCCTATTAGCACTGTCAAGATTGTTTAGTGCCATCAAAGCGGCGATGCTTGTGCGATGTCGGCGAGCTATATTACTGAGGGTGTCGCCGCGTCTTACTTTATACCATTTGGAGAGTTTTTGTTCTTCGAACAACTCAGACGTTGGTATGCTGGCAAACATAGCTTCTGGATCGACTTGCACTGGGAAGCGAAGCCGATAATGTTTCGGCAGGTGTTTCGTGCCTTTGAATATAGGATCCCGCAGCGCCGGATTGTACTCTCTCAGCTCGACTGCGGTTAAGTTAAAATGACTCGTGATGGAACTCAGCTTCACATAGTAAGGTAGTTCAAATTCCTGAGAGACTAATGGAGGCTCAAATTCAATTTCGCCAAAATAATCTTGATAATTTCGAACGATATGAAGCGCGGCGATAAATTCACAATAAAAATTCCTCGATGCGAAACCGAAATATCGGCTGCGATATTCGGCAACGATCTTTGCGATGTTTGTAGTATTCAGCTTTCTCTTCGCCCTTCGCATGCCGGCCAGACCATGGTTATATGCGGTTATGGCCAGGGGCCAAGTTCCCAACTCCTGATACTTGTTCCTCAGCAGTTTTGCGGCCGCCTCGGTTGCCAAAATCGGATCCCGCCTTTCATCAATCTCATAATTGATTCTCAGAAACCTCCGGCCGGTTCGGCGGGTAATCTGCCAAATTCCCGACGCTCCGGCAGTTGAATAGGCACGATAATTAAAGGATGATTCGACATGGGGGATTACTGTAAGCTCCTCCGGCAGCCCATACTCCCGAAAAACTCGCTTGATGTTACCAAGATACCGGCCGGAGAGACTCAAACCCCGTTTGAATCGATCTCTCTGGCCCCGCTGCGATCTAACATTGTATGCAGCGTTCCGATAAATTTTGCGGTTCTTCGATTCACCGAGCAGCTTATATACTTTGGCTTCCTCCGGAGAAAGCTTAGCCAGATCTGTTTTCGATGAGGCCAACTTCAAAAGAATGGTACGATATTGCTTTCTCTTATTCTTAAGAAGGTTCCTTTGCGCACGAGTCCGAGGTAGATCGATTTGGTCTTCATGCAATTCCCCCAACCTTACAACTTCGTAGGTGATGGATAGATTTCTTGCATCGTGTATGACATATTCGTTTGTGTAATACTTCGTGTACACAACGATCCAAAAGTCCACGGCATTCTTAAGTTCTTTGGGAAGTGGAAATTGATCGTTTGAAACATACGGTGAGTCACCGGAAAAAGCGGCAGAGGCCAACAAAAGCATTATGACAACGGTGCCGCAATAACGCTTGGCTTTCTTCATCTTGGGCTCTTTTCTGTCATTACCAGAATCAGGTTTGGGTGATGAATTCGAAATTGGAATATTGTGTGAATAGCAAAACACGTACCAGAATCGGATCCAATCGAGCCCTTCGATTCCCTTCGGATTTCATGTTTTGAATTCTACTCACAGCATCATTGTTCCAAGATAGTGACTGTAAAAGTCTAAATTATTATTGAATCATGCAAGCTAAAACTGTAACCGCCCCTGATCGCCGGATAGATCGCCGAAGATGGAATTCAATGCCCATCGATGAGGAACTCTCAAGTAGAACGAATTGTTAGTGGGTTAATGTCCAATTGATAAGGACCCTGGACGGGCTTTGCATAGTCATATGTCTCGATGTGAGACAATATTGTTTTATTTCGCAGACCCGACTTCTGGTGATTCTCCCTTCTTGTCATCATGAATAAGAGAATTCTGAAAAATTTTCTGCAGCCGTTCCTTTGGAATCTGAAGAAATGCATCAACCGCGTGCGGGTCAAACTGCGTGCCGGCGTTTTCTTTCAGAATGTCGTATGCCTTTTCAAAGTCCTTGGCGGCTCGGTACACACGGTGGCTTGTGATGGCATCAAAGGCATCGATTACGGCAAATATTCGTGCGCCAATCGGTATCTCCAGCTTTGCCAGGCCGTTGGGATACCCATTGCCATCGTATCGCTCATGATGATGCAAAATGATATCTAGAGAAGGCTGTAAGAACCGAATGTCTTTGAGCATTTGGTATCCATAAATCGGATGCATTTTCATGACCTTCCATTCCCGCTTGGTCAGTTGCCCTGGTTTCAACAAAATCGAATCGGAAATACCTATTTTGCCAACATCATGGAGCAAGGCGCCACGGGTAATTGGAACAAGCCTGTCACCGCGGAAGCCCAGCTCAATTGCTAGTAAACGTGAATAATCAACAGCACGCTTTGAGTGACCTGCAGTGCTTTGCTCTCGGAAATCCAATGCGGATACGAGCGCCTCAAGCGTCTGCTGGTAAGTGTTTTCAATTTCATGATAGGCTCGCACGACTTCCATGGTTCGAGCATGAACCTTCTTCTCCAATTCGAGTCGATAGGCTCTTCTCTCCGAGAGAAGATGTCGTCGATTCAGAGCGCGCTGTACTACAATATTGAGTGCGTCCTTTTTGAAGGGCTTGAAGACATAATCGTAGGCGCCAATTTCTAGACATTCCATGGCCAAATCAGTGTCTTTCGCACTGGTCATTATAATTACGGCCAGGTTGGGATGTGATTTGCCTAACTCGTTCAAAAGAGAAATGCTGTTCTCATGCGTCATTTTTACATCTGTTAACACCAGGTCATAGTTGTTTTCTCCGAGTAAATCAAGGGCCTGTGAAGCGCTGGCAACTGTATCGCAGAAGTATCCGACGGATTTCAGATAACGCTTTGTTAAACTGCGGGTCTTTTGCTCTGAATCAATTGCAAGGATGTGGGTTTCGGCCGACATGGTCTGTTGTTTCTCTCAGATCAATGTTTATGATTCGCACAATGCCTTTGCCGGAAGACCCATTTTCAGGAGATTGTTGACGGGACCGGCTATCATATCCTATCCTTTCCTATTTCGGCATTTAGGACCGATTCATTGACAATTTTTGTCAAATTGGCCAGCCATAGTCGAGAAAATCAATGCCCTTATGGATCTGGCTTTTGAAATAAAGGAACATCGGATTTTATGAATCTATTAGTCTACTTGGGCTGAATATTGCACTTTGCTTGGATCTCCGCTGCGCTCGATCATGAAATAAAAACCTTCAGATCTGCCGAAATTTACCGATAAAACAATTGACTAGGAACCTTGAACCTGCGCGATTCAAGAAAGAAGAGACTTTTGGGGATACATTTGGTTTTTTAATCGTTTATATAGTCAATAGTACTGCAAAATATTGCTTGACAAATATTACACTATGTTATAAATTGAATGCAACATGAGGAGCCCACAATTTTACGGCTTGAGGAATTCGCTTATCGCATCAGGTTAAAGGTTTTGTAGGAACAAATTTGTTACTGTATTCGTTCTTTCAATTAAATACCAATAAGCAAAACCTTTAACTGTTTCACATTCTCCTTTTTTCATACCGAATGTCTGAAACGGTCTAAGGTTTCAGTAAATTTGACATTCGGTTTTTTCATTTCGGCAAAAATCATTTGGAGGTATGATCATGAAGAGAAAACTTGTCCTGCTCGTTTTGGCCGGTGCAGTGTTATTCGGAGTTGCAAACGAAAGTCGAGCACAGAGTGAGGCCGGCATACTGTTCCTTCTTATTTCGCCAGGGGTTCGCGCTGACGGGATGGGCGAGGCGTTCGTAGCTCTAGCGGACGATGCTTCGGCTGTTTTCTGGAACCCGGGAGGTTTAGCTTTCCTGGAGCGACGTGAGTTTCTCTTCATGCATTCCAACTGGCTGCCACAGCTTACTTCGGACCTGTTTTACGACTACGGTGCATATGCGCACCACGTAACCGGATTGGGCACTTTTGGTCTAAGTATTACATACATGAATTTCGGCGAGCAAAACGTAACCCTCGAAAATGGGCCGGAAGTAGTTGACAAATTTACCAGTTACGATTTTGCTGTTTCCGGCGCATTCGGCACAAAAATAAGTCCAAATGTTGGTGTTGGCGTTAATATGAAGGTCATCCGGAGTAACCTGGCTCCGTTCGGCGCAGGCAAAGAAGAAGGCGAAGGACGTGCATGGACATTTGGGGTCGATCTTGGTGTGCTCTACAAGCATTTCTTATTTGATCGGTTAAACTTTGGCCTGAATTTGTCAAACATGGGTCCCAAAATTGCCTACATCGATGTGGAGCAAGCAGACCCACAGCCTACAAATTTGAAAGTTGGCTTCGCCTATCGCATCCTCGATTCGGAGTACAATTCAATCACACTTACCGCAGATTTCAACAAACTGCTCGTCCGCAGGTTCCAAGACGGCACTTCTGATCCTTTTTACAAAGCAATTTTCACCTCCTGGACCGACGATCCTTTTAAGACGGAGATGAAAAAGGTGATATCGCACGTTGGGATGGAATACTGGTACAGTGATTTCTTTGCGCTTCGAGCTGGCTACTGGAATGACGAAATTGGAAAGGTGCATCCCACAACGTTCGGTGCGGGAATAAAGTATTCCCTTTACAGAATTGATTTTGGCTACATAGCTGCCGGTAAGGGTCATCCATTGACCGATACGATGCGTTTTTCCTTCACGGCGGCATTTTAGCATTTCGAAAAAGCGGAATTCATAGTATTGTCTTTAGAGAACCGAGGTCAATTTTGGCCTCGGTTTTTCATATCTCCCAAATACGATCGCAGGATCCCAACACACGGATCGTTAAGCAACAAAGATTAATCGAAATCTAGATGCCTCGAAATTGTAAGTGCCTAGCACGATTCCTGATCGAAACGATTATTTCGCTGATTATTCTGCTGTCTTTTCTCCTGATGACAAATTCGCACTTGGCGGCGCAAGGCTTAAGTTTGAAGACCTTACTAACCCCTTCGTACAAAACCAGCGGGATTAGCGAACAAGATCTGCTAAACATCGACTATTTCAACAAGCAAGCGAAAAACAGATATGCCAAAGCCCACTCGCTACCTCGAACCCTGCGAATCGTGATCCTCCGAGTATCGTTTCTACCGGACACGCTTGCGACCACCACCGGTGACGGCACTTTCAACCTCACGCCAAACGACTCAACCATCATAGATCCGCCACCACATGACCGGGAGTATTTTCTGGCCCAACTTACGGCCGCGTCTCATTACTACCGGTCGGTTTCCAATGAAAACTTGATCTTGACCGGGGA
>JAUXJX010000376.1 GCA_030624545.1 Bacteroidota bacterium
CTTAGCCAGAAATCAACAGCCATACAATATAGCCTCGCCCAAAGTGGCAATGTAGAGATCCGGATTTACAATCTGAAGGGTGAACTTGTGAATACGCTGATCGGCAGGGATCAACCTGCGGGTAGTTTTCGGGTCGATTGGGATGGCAGAAATGTTGCGGGTACTCAACTGGCAAGTGGGTTATACTTTTACAGGTTGATTGTGGATGGGGTGATACGACAGACCCAGCGGATGATTCTGCTCAGGTGACGGCGAAGCTTTTGAGCTGAATTATATTTGGCTAATCTCCACTGGGGATCTCAAAAAATGATAAAAAAGTTATGGATCTGTGAAATCTCCATGAGATTTTTGTAGTTACATATGATATTAATCCGTCTTCGCACAGAAGCGCAAGAAACTAGCCGGGATCACATTGTGAGGTCAGAAGATTTCTGCAAAATAACCGTCACTCTGTCATTTCGGGGAGCCCTTCACTTCGTTCAGGCCTGTCCTGCGCTAGTCGAAGGGATGAACTCCGCGAAGCGAGAAATCTTTTGTTTTCATTGGAGTTATTAGATTTCTCTCCCGGACCGCCGGGATCGAAATGACAATTCTGAGCATTTTGCAGAAATCTAGTGAGACCAGAAGAGAGGAGATAAAATGACGCTGATAAAGACTCGAAAGGGGTGGGAGATTCCGGAAAGCCGGGTGACACCTGAGGAGGTTTATACTGACAGGCGCCAATTCATGAAGAAGCTGACCGGCCTCGGGGTAGGCGCCTATGCTTTGTTGAACGGCTGCTCCGAAAACCCCTCCCAGGCGCAAGATCAATCGGTTTGGCGGTCGATTCCGGAGGCGGAGGGAGTTTATCCCGTGTCCCGCAACGCGAAATTTACCCTAGATCTAGCGATCACGAGAGAAGACATAGCCGCCTCCTACAACAACTTCTACGAGTTTACCACGGATAAAGATCGTGTCTGGCAGCTTGCCGAGCAATTCGAAACCCGGCCCTGGCAGATTGAAGTAACCGGCCTGGTTCACAAAAAACAAACCTTCGACATTGATGAGCTGATTAACACGATGCCGTTGGAGGAACGCGTCTACCGCCACCGCTGCGTAGAAGCATGGTCTATGGTTGTGCCCTGGACCGGCTTCCCTTTTAAGGCGTTGATCGACAAGGTGGAACCAACTTCAGACGCAAAATTCGTTCGGATGGTTACATTTCTCCGGCCCGAGCAGGCGGTCGGTCAAAGAACACAGAACTGGTATCCCTGGCCTTATCACGAAGCCCTCACTATGGCAGAAGCCGTTAATGAATTGACCATGCTCGTAACCGGAATTTTCGGTCATGCCCTGCCAAATCAGCACGGCGCTCCAATCCGGTTGATAACACCATGGAAATATGGGTATAAGAGTATAAAATCTATCGTGCAGATCGAGTTTGTGCGGGAGCAGCCGGCAACATTCTGGAACACCGCAGCGCCAAGCGAATATGATATTGTCTCCAATGTCAATCCAAAAGTGCCGCACCCGCGCTGGTCACAAGCCACCGAGCAGGACATTAATACGGGCGAACGAATTCCGACCCTGCCATTCAATGGCTATGGGGAATATGTCGCACATTTATATCAAGGCTAGAGGAAAATCGGAAAATTATGCCGTTGATTCGACATGCGTAATTCCGCGTTCGCCATTCTGATTCTTCTCCTGATAAATATCCTAGCGTTCGCTGGAGAGGACGCTCCGGCTTTCACAAAGCTGTGCGACGCGGTTTTTCATGAACATGTAGAAAACGGCCTGGTGAACTATGGAGCATTACAGAAAAGTCCGCAAATGCTGAACAAAGCTGTAAACCTCCTGACGGAAATTGATCCGAAGAAATTCACTGATAGAAACAAAGAGTTGGCATTCTGGATCAACGCTTACAATATTTTGGTGCTGCATTCGATCGTTGCCGCTTTTCCGATCAAATCCCCGATGGACGTAAAGGGATTTTTCGACAGGAAGAAGCACCCGGTCGGGAGCGAAAAACTAACCTTGAATGAAATCGAAAACAAGAAAATCCGGGCGAAATTCAAGGACGCCAGAATTCATTTTGTTTTAGTCTGCGCGGCGAGAAGTTGTCCCATTCTCATTAGTAATGCCTATTTGGGTGACACAGTTGATGCTCAATTAGACGCTCGTGCGAAGGCCACGCTGAACGACCCGAAGCACGTGCGGGTTGATGCGAAGGCCGGAAAGGTCTATATGTCCGAGATTTTCAGGTGGTATAAGGAAGATTTCATAAATGGTAAGAAGTCCGTAATTGATTATGTTAATCAGTATCGAACTGAAAAAATTCCCCAAAGCTATTCAGTTGACTATATTCACTATGATTGGACCTTGAATGACAGTAACTTAAAGATATAGCGACTTTTTTTGGCAGGACGCTGAGCCATACAGGTCTATACGCCATTGACCTTGCTCCACCCGGGAGGTGCTATAATGAATAGACGAAAAGGAATACCTATCCAAGAGAATTCAATTCAAATCTTGGCGTGCATTGTATTTTTCATCGGCATCAACGCCTCGCAGGTGGCAGCGATACAAACGCCCTCAGACTCCTCGCATTCTCACATGTTGGGAATAAGAAAAGGAGATCGCTGTATTGTATGCAATGCCCCACACGAGCATGTGTCACAGGTTATTTTATACAAAGGCAGACGCGTGCCGGTGTGTGCAAAGCATCCCCAGACTTTTTTGAATAAACCGCAGCCATATTTTTCTCAATTGCAGCCCAGGGGTGCACTTTTCCAGGAAGAAGCAGTGCTGGAAAAAACCATGAAAAGTGGCTGGTTTGCCCTGGGGATGTGGGTTTTCGTTGCGCTGATCTCGGCCGGCCTGGCTGCCAATTTGGCCCTGCGGAAGGGTCTTTCGAGCCTGAGGTGGTTTTTTGTCGGACTCGTTACGAGTGTGTTCGGAGTGGCCTGGCTGTTGTTCAAACCTTCCACCCAAAGGGTCGATTTGCCTGCCCATTTCGCAAAAATCCCAACGACCGCCAACCCGATTTACTGTCCCGAATGCCAGGCTGGGAATCACCCTTCCGCTGAAAAATGCGGCGGCTGTGGCAGGTCACTTGAGCCATTATCTCAATCAGAAGTGAGGAAGCTGGGATTATGAAGTTCAACCGGAAAATGTGGCAATGTATGGAGTTGGTAGCACAGACATTCTTGTCTGTGCTCACCAACCGACAGGAATGTCTGTTCCACCATCATAGAAAACTAAATTATAAGAATGTCTGTCCCACCAATTAATGGAAGAAAGATCAAGAATAGTCGTTCCAAGAATATGAAATATAGACAAACTCAAGAGAAACTACATGTTTGGCAGAATCCAATCCCGGATTGAAGACCTCTTTGCTTCCTCCAATGGCGCCACGCGCCGTCCTTTGCTTAACAAGAATCGTGAGAGCAATGTGAGAGGATTGTATGTGGTTGGCGACCTGGCCGGCGCGCCGGTCATCAAGCTGGCCATGGAGCA
>JAUXJX010000201.1 GCA_030624545.1 Bacteroidota bacterium
GGCGATCATCTCTTTGCCTGTTCCGTTCTCGCCGACGATTAGAACATTTGCGTCTGTCTTGGCCACTTTCTGGATCGTGGCGAACAGGTTTTGAATTGCCTGGCATTTCCCGACAAATCCTCGAAACTGGCGGTCCAGGTCGTCGCTTAGCTGCCTTTGGCGAAGTCGAAGGTAGTCAACATCTTTGCGCGACTGCCGCAAATCCATTGCTGCACAAATAGTCGCCAGCAGTTTTTCATTCTGCCAGGGCTTGAGAACAAAATCAGTCGCCCCTTCTTTGATGGCGCGTACCGCAGTTGCCACATCTCCGTAGGCGGTTATCAATACAACAACAGCCGCGGGGTCCGCCTCCATGATCTTATCCAGCCAAAAAAAGCCCTCAACGCCGCTCGTCTGATTTCGAGCGAAATTCATGTCTAGTAAGATCACGTCGTAGTTCTCATTTTTCAGCATTGTGGGAATCATTTGAGGATTCTTTTCTGTATGCACTAACTGCATATGCTGCTTGAGAAATAAGCGGGCAGCCAGCAAAATATCTTCATCGTCATCGATGACGAGTATTTTACCCAATTTTGTGCTCACCGTTGGCGTCCTTCGCAAAAGGAATACTCAAAATCCACAAACTGATCCTCCGTGTGAAATTGCTGTTCGCTGGCGAACACCCTATGTAACGCCAGCGTATACTTTGTAAAAGCTATTTCCGGTCTGTCAGGCTGTAACTTCAAGAAAATTAACGATGGTACAAATCTTGTGAGAACAGCAATGCAAAAAGTGTGAAACCATCAACTTAGTCTTGTCGTCTTTCGACATGGCGATTTCAATAGAATCCGGGTCCTATTCCGACGAACTGACAATCCTTCTGCCAATGACGACAATACAATATTTGAAGGATAATGTAAAGAGGATAATTCATGGATCGCCCAATAAAGAAAAAGAAATGGCCGCCCAAAAGGATCGCATGGGTTACAGTCGTCGGCATATTTTTCACTGCGGTCATATACAATTTTGTTTTTGGTGACCGCAGTTCAAAGCTGAACGTCAACAGCGAGAAAATAACCATCTCGACTGTATCAAGGGGGCCATTTCAAGAATTCATTCCGGTTACGGGCACTATTCTCCCGATCACAACCATTTATTTGGATGCTATCGAAGGCGGACGAGTGGAGTCAAAATATATTGAAGCAGGGTCTTTCGTGAATGAGGGCGACCCTATTCTGAAGCTTGGCAATACCAATCTCCTTCTTGATATCATGTTCCGCGAGGCCGAGCTATTTCAACAAAGCAACAATTTGCGGAATACGCGCCTCGAAATGGAACGATACCGCTTAACTTTACAGACTGAATTGGCTGAAGTCAATTACCAGATTAGACAGTTGGAACGCCGGCACAAGCGCAGTAAAGAATTAAGGGATAAAAATCTTATATCTCAAGAAGAATTTGACCAGGTAAAGGACGACTACGAATACAATCTTCGGCGCCGAGAGCTTGCCCTGGTGACCTACAAGCAAGACTCACTGTTTCGCCGGGTACAAATCGGACAGCTCGAGCAATCATTGGAGAGAATGACCGCAAATCTGGATGTTGTGAACCAAAAATTGGCGGATCTGATCATTAAGGCTCCAATAACCGGCCACCTCACTTCACTGAATGCAGAAATTGGCGAATCCAAGTCCGCAGGTGAACGGTTGGGCCAGGTTGATGTCCTGGACGGATTTAAGGTGCGGGCCGGAATAGATGAACATTACCTGCCTCGGATTCACCTGGGACTTGATGGTGAGTTTGATTTTGCTGGTCAGACCCATCGGCTGATAACCAAGAAACTCTATCCCGAAATCCGCAGTGGCAGCTTCGATGTAGATCTGGAATTCGTCGAAGGGGAGCCACCGGGGATCCGCCGCGGAATGACAACACACATTCGCCTCGCGTTGGGAGATCTATCGGAAGCTACGCTATTGGCCCGCGGGGGATTCTATCAAAAGACAGGCGGCCAGTGGGTCTATGTTTTGGATCCATCCGGTGATTTCGCCACAAAAAGGGATATTCGCCTTGGTAGATTAAACACTCAAGTCTTTGAAGTGCTCGATGGCCTTTTTCCCGGTGACCGCGTTATCACATCCTCGTATGACAGTTTTGGTGATAATGACAAATTGATTTTGAACTAGCAGGAAGACGGGAGAGCGGAGACGGGAGACCGGAAGACGAAAAAGGGACGATATTGTCCTGCTGGGCCTAAGTCACAAAAAGCTAACGGCGTGGCAAGTCAGTATGGATCTTGTGACCGAAGTATATGAATTGACTGGGCGTTATCCAAAAGAAGAAATGTATGGAATCACGAATCAATTGAGAAGAGCTGCCGTATCGGTGCCATCCAATATTGCTGAAGGGGCGGCGCGCGGCTCTTTGAATGAAAGGAGGAGATTTTGCGAAATTGCCAAATCTTCACTTGTGGAAATTGATACTCAGTTGCAAATCTCAAAAAAGCTTGGATACTTCCCATCAGAGGGTAATTCTGAGTTAACTGAGGAGATAAACCATCTTTTTGCGAAGCTGTCAAAAATGATCGAAAGGATCAAATAATCTATTGGTGTGTCGTCTGACGTCTACCATTTCACAACTGGCCAAAAAAGGAGAGCATCCATGATCAGAACCAATAACCTCAAAAAAGTGTACACAACTGAAGAGGTCGAGACCACGGCCCTCAATAACATCAACGTCGAGGTGAAGGAGGGTGAGTTTGTCGCAATGATGGGGCCTTCCGGTTGCGGCAAATCGACCTTATTGAATTTGCTCGGTCTTCTCGACAATCCGACAGATGGCGAATATTACTTTTTCGATCATGAGGTATCGGACTATTCGGAGAGGCAGCGGGCCAACCTTCGTAAATCTAATATCGGATTTGTCTTCCAAAGCTTCAACCTGATCGACGAATTGACCGTATTCGAAAACATAGAACTGCCTCTTTTGTATCTTGGCTATTCCACTTCCGACCGAAAGGGACGAGTCAACGAAGTCCTGGAGAACATGCAGATCATGCACCGCAAAAACCACTTTCCACAGCAATTGTCAGGCGGACAGCAGCAGCGTGTTGCGGTGGCCAGGGCGGTTGTGGCTCGACCCAAACTTATCCTTGCTGACGAGCCCACAGGCAACCTCGATTCAGCCCATGGCGACGAGGTGATGAATCTACTGACCGAGTTAAATGAATCGGGAACGGCAATTGTCATGGTGACCCACTCTCCCGCCTACGCGGAGTATAGCCAGCGGATCATTCACCTCTTTGACGGACACGTCGTAACGGAGAATATCAAAGAAGGTTTTCACGTCTGATCGCGAAATCAAATTCATTTTCGCCATTATTCGAGTTTGGGTTTCATCAGGTAACTAATGTTTGGGTGTGAACCATGCTGAAATTGAAAAATATTTTTAAATATTACTCAAGTGGATTTGGCAAAACTTATGTGTTGCAGGACATCAATCTTGAGGTGGAGAAGGGCGAATTTGTGACCATTATGGGCCCCTCTGGGGCCGGTAAATCCACCTTGCTTCATATCATGGGGATGTTGGATGATCCTTCCGACGGGGAATACTACTTTCTCGATAATCCTGTGCACAAGCTGGGTGAGAGGCAGCGCTCCCAACTCCATTCACACAATATCGGATTCGTTTTCCAGAGTTACCACCTCATAGATGAACTAACCGTGTACGAAAACCTGGAAACGCCGCTTCTGTATAGGAAAGTCAAAGGTGCGGAGCGAAAAAGCATGGTTTGTGATACGCTGGATCGTTTTCAGATTGTGGCCAAACAGAAACTGTTTCCAAGTCAATTGTCAGGCGGACAGCAGCAGTTGGTTGGGGTAGCCAGGGCCGTCATTATCAATCCCAAGCTTATTCTCGGAGACGAGCCTACCGGTAATTTGAACTCCGAACAAGGCGAAGAGATCATGGAACTATTCAAGAAGCTTAATCAAGAGGGGACAACCATCGTTCAGGTTACGCATTCTGAGCGGAATGCTTCCTATGGCAACCGAATCATTCACCTGCTCGACGGCAGGGTTGAAAAGGAGAGGAATACAAATAGATAGTTCCGGCAGAATTCAAATAAATCAAACCATGGCCCAAATCTTCTCATGTTTAAGAGTTATTTCAAAATCGCCCTACGAAATTTGCGCAAACAGAAGGTTTACTCGCTCATCAATGTCCTCGGTCTCGCCGCAGGCATGGCTTGTTTTATCATTATTTCTCTTTATGTGCTGCATGAATACAGCTTCGACAAATTCCACGAGAAATCTGATCGCATCTATCGAATTGTTGCAGAACACAAATGGTATGACCAATTCAACAGGATCGCCATAACTTCCGGCCCTTTGGCGCCCGCACTGGTTCGGGATGCTTGGCGCGACCGTGGCCAATGTTACGGCGCTTCTGTCGAAGGATTTCGTCAAGCTGTTGTTGCTGGCCAATCTTATCGCCTGGCCGGTGGCCTGGTTTGCGATGAACAAATGGCTGCAAAATTTTGCCTATCGCATCGAAATATCGTGGTGGGTGTTTGCCCTGGCTGGCGGGCTGGCACTTTTCATTGCGCTGTTGACCGTGAGCACGCAGGCGGTGCGGGCGGCGCTGGCGAATCCGGTGGAGAGTTTGCGGTATGAATGATGTTAGTGATCAGCAAACAGTTAACAATGATCAATTACACAGCCAAAGAATCATAGTCATGAAGAGCGAGAGAGTTGTCTACAAAAAGGCTTACCAGTTCGCGATAAGAATTGTTAAAGCATGTCAATTTCTAACGAATCAGAAAAGGAATTCATGCTTTCCAAACAGTTGGTAAGGAGTGGTGCCAATATTGCGGAAGCGAATGGTGCGATTTCCAAAGCTGATTTTTCCAACAAGATATTGGAACAACTGATCATTGTTAACTGATAATTGATCACTGGAGCCCCCCATGTTTAGAAATTTTCTGAAAATCGCCATA
>JAUXJX010000443.1 GCA_030624545.1 Bacteroidota bacterium
ATCTTATTCTCGGTTCAAGCAGATGAGCACGAGATCCTTACCGTAGAAGGATTAGCGTCGGTCGACGGTGAACTGCATCCGCTGCAGGAAGCCTTTCGGCAGGCTCATGGATTGCAATGCGGTTTTTGTACTCCCGGCGTTCTCCTGACCCTGCTGCCATTTCTCAGGGAAAATCCCAATCCAAGTGAACGAGAAATCCGTGAGGCTATCTCCGGTAATTTGTGCCGCTGTACGGGCTACCAAAACATTGTCGAGGCAGCAAGGCTGGCCGCCGGAAAAATAGCAGAAAAGCCGGACGAATAATCGGGTTAACTGAAAGAAAAACATGATGACTGGAAAAGAAAGAGATGACCTTGGCGACACGGTATTGGATGCCGCCGCTGAAGTTCATCAACTGCTGGGACCGGGACTGCTGGAGTCCGTTTATGAGACCTGCCTGTGCAAGGAATTGGAATTGCGGGGAATTCATTTTCAAAAGCGGGTCTTGCTGCCGATCCAATACAAGAAATTCCGGCTGGATGCGGAATATACCATCGACGTATCCATCGAAGATGAGATCATAGTCGAACTGAAGGCCATCGACGAGCTGCTGCCCGTGCACGAGGCCCAATTGTTGACCTATCTGAAATTGGCGAACAAGAGATTAGGAATCTTGATCAATTTCAATGTCCCTGACCTAAAGAAGGGTATTAAGAAGATCGTTTATGATAATGACTAGTTTGAATAGTTCATAAACCGCGAAGACGCAAAGAACGCAAAGTATTACAAACAATACTTTATGGTCAGTGGATATTGAGACACTATCCTATTCAACAAAATTCGTCTTAAGTTCTTTTTTCTTGGCGAGCTTCGCGCCTTGGCGGTGAGATTTTATGAATAATTCAGGCTAGAAGACCCAGGATCGTCTTTCAGCCAAATTCATAGGGAAATCTGCGTTGGCATCAAAATATTTTGGCAAAAGCGTCAAAAGAAATGAAGACAAGCGCTTACTCACAGGCCAGGCGCTTTTCGTAGATGATGTACATCTGCCTGATATGCTCCACGTGGCATTTTTGCGCAGCGATTATGCCCATGCCCGAATTCAAAGTATTGATGTTTCTGAAGCGCTAAAACGAAAGGGCGTGCTGGCAATCTATACCGTTGACGATCTCGGTGATTACTGGCAGCCCGGTCCGCTATTGGTGCCGCCACCGCCTATTGAGAGACTCACCTTCAACAAGCGAACGCAAGTACCCCTGGCCAAGGACAAAGTCCGGCATATCGGCGAACCGATCGCAGCCGTGGTTGCGGAAAGTCGCTACATTGCCGAAGATGCCGTGGCGGACATTATTGTCGACATGGAACCGTTGGAAGCGTCTGTGGATCTGGAAGAGGCCCTGTCACCTGGGGCGCCATTGGTACACGAAGATTTGGATTCCAATCTGGCCGCGCACGTCATCCAGGAAAAGGAAAATTACGATTCCGTTCGCGGCAAAGCGGATGTGATTATCAAGCGGCGATTTTTCTACGATAGAGGAGCGGCAGCGGCGATTGAAAACCGGGGTGTAGTCGCGAGTTGGGACGCCAAGACACAGCAGCTCACAATATGGGACACGACGCAGGCGCCAATCCCAATTCGCAATGGGCTGGCACAAATGCTCGGCCTGTCTCAATCCCAGGTGCGGGTGGTGGCGCCCTTCATCGGCGGCGGCTTTGGTCCAAAAATCATGATGTTCTACCCCGAGGAAGTGGTCATTCCCTGGATAGCCATGCAATTAGGCAGGCCGGTCAAATGGATCGAGGATCGGCAGGAGAACTTTTTCGGAACCACTCAAGAACGGGGACAAATCCACGACGCGGAAATGGCGCTTACGCAAGATGGGCGCATTTTGGGAGTCCATGATGTTTTTCTTCACGATACGGGCGCCTATAACCCCTATGGCCTGACGGTGCCGATAAACAGCCAATGCACACTTTTGGGGCCCTATGATGTGCCCAATTATTACTCAGAATTCAAGGCGGTATTCACCAACAAGACAATCGTGACGCCGGTGCGCGGCGCGGGCCGCCAGCATGGCGTATTTGTGATGGAACGATTGCTCGATCTGGCTGCAAAAGAGCTGGATATTGATCGAGCCGAGATCCGCCGCAAAAACTTCCTGGCACCTGATGCATTTCCCCACGACCACAAGATCATTTTCCAGGATTTTGCGCCGCTGGTTTATGACAGCGGAAATTATGCGCCAGCGATGGAGAAAGCGCTGCGAAAGATTGGATATGAAGAATTCATAAAGGAGGAGCAGCCGCGTTTTAAGGCTGAAGGTCGCTGTGTCGGCATCGGTATAGTGTCGTATGTTGAGGGCACCGGCATCGGGCCGTACGAAGGAGCACGGGTGACCGTCGATCCGAGCGGCAAAGTGAGCGTGGCAACCGGAATCGGCACACAAGGACAGGGACATTTTACGGTCTTTGCACAAATCGTTTCCGACGTGTTGGGAGTAGATGTGCAAGAGGTGCGCATAGTAACGGGCGATACGCGCGAATTTAACTGGGGAACCGGCACCTTTGCGAGTCGTGGTGCAGTGGTTGCGGGAAACGCCTGCCACGCTGCAGCCATGGCCGTTCGGGACAAGATTCTAAGAATGGCGGGAGAGATTCTGGAAGTCGCTGAAGGGGATCTGGTGCTGGAAGGGGGGAAGGTCCACGTCAAAGGCAATCCAAATAAGGGTATTGGCCTGGGCGAGTTGGCCAGCCGGGCAAATCCTCTGCGCGGTGCTGTAAAACCCGGTACCGAGCCCGGCCTGGAAGCAACCGCATATTTCGGGCCGGAGAGGGGCTGTACGGCAAGTGGCGTTCACGCCATGATTCTCGAAGTAAATCCCGAGACAATGATGGTCGAGATCAAGAAATATGTTTCAGTGCATGATTGCGGCAAAGTGATTAATCCGATGATCCTGGAAGGCCAGATCCAGGGAGGGGTGGCACACGGCATTGGCAATGCATTCTATGAACAACTTGTGTATGACAGCAGTGGGCCCGGCCCACCGGGCAGCAGGACGAAGATGAACTCCTCGCCGCGCCCGGGCTCGGCCAGCCAGACGATGCGTTGGCCCCGGTCCTCG
>JAUXJX010000267.1 GCA_030624545.1 Bacteroidota bacterium
CGAATCACCATTTCTGTCTGGGAATCCCAGCCTATTGACCAATATTCCGCAAGCCCTTCCGTAAACCAGAGAGGTAGTCCACCCCAATCCGTTTTTCGGTTATCCTTCAATACCCTGTTGAATTTGTTGCGGCTGAAGACATGAACAAGTTCATGAAAAATGACGTGACGAAATTGAAAAAGTGAGCCGTTTGCCGGAATGACGACACGACCTTTGAGAAATTCGAAGAAACCACCAATACCCTCCGGAAGCATATTGGGTACCACATTGGTTTCCTGAAAATGAAAATGTGAACTGTAGAAAATAAGTGGAATTCGTCGATTTATGTAGTGGTCAAATTTGGCTTGAAGAATCTTGTAAGCGTCTTCTGCATAACCGGCACCAATTCCCGCCAGCTCTTCCATTTCCGGATAGAAATAGATGTCAAAATGTTCGGTTTGCATCACCTGCCAGTCAAACTGGTTATATTGAACCTTATTCCGGCCAAAGAAAAATTGTGCAGATGAGGGTTCCGGTAAGACGGAGGATAAAAGGACAAAAAGTCCCAGAAATATTAACTTTAATTGCTTAGAATTAATAAGTATACAAAAATCCATAAGCTACCGATTTTTAAATATCAATATTCCTAAATGTATCAAAAAAACCTGGATTGTCAAGCCGTATGTATTTCCGTTACCGGTGGTCAAATATGTCAACGAATTTGCAGCGAAGAAGATCCTTGGAAATGATAACCTGTTTGATTGTTCTGTTATTTCCGTTTCCTGTGTTGTAACTGCAAATACATTATGCGCGGTGGCGATTGAATCGGGCAATGAACTTGAAAATTAGACAGAAGAGATATATATTGGGACTCCTGAATCTTTTTGGCGGCAAACAAAGTCAGGCTTTCGAAATTCCGAACGGATGAGGAATCCAAAGCGTGGAAGATGCAAAATTCATCGATTACCGAACCATTTATCTGATTCTATTCCTCATAGTTGAATCATTGCTGCTGGGAATCTTCCTGACAAGCTCGGAAATCAATATTCCCCTCTACGCAAAAATAAGCATAATTGCGCTCGTTCTTCTGGTTTCAGCCATTGTGGTGAGTCGTCTCTTGAGTGCGCGCATTCTTCTGCTAACGGATGAAATGACAGAATCGGGAGTTACTATTCGCACCAAGAAATACCGCCAGGAGATAGATTCCACTTCGGACCAATTGACCCTAGTCAACAGAGAACTAAAACGGCGAATCTATGATTTTCATAACTTGTTTCAAATCAGTATCGACCTGACCTCCATTCTCGAAGTGGACAATCTAATCAACTCCTATTTGAATACGCTGATCGGTCAGTTGCGAATCAAGAATACATTTCTGTATTTGCATGATGACAACAGCTCCGCCGAACTTACCATGATGAAGGCCAAGGGGGTTGACGAGGATGAGCTCTCCAACTTGAAGTTTCACATTACAGACACCATCGTCAAAGAAGTCTTTCAGAAGAATCAACCGGTCATTATCGCCGATGAGCTCACATCCCTCAAAGAAATTGAAAAATTCAGAATGCTCGATGCGGAAGTCATTACGCCTCTGATCCACTCACATAAACTGATTGGCCTTTTGATTTTGGGCATGAAAATCAATGGTGAGCCCTATAACCAAACCGACATTGAAATGGTGACCCTAATTACGAATATCGTAGCGGTAGCCATTGCCAATGCGAGGCTTTATGAGAAGGTAAAGGAGAGTTCCATAACAGATGAGTTGACTACTCTCTTCAACTATCGCTATTTCCGAATCCGTCTGAGAGACGAAGTATTTCGATCACAAAGAACAAACCGCCCCATTTCTTTGATAATTCTGGATGTGGACAATTTCAAAAATTACAACGATACTCTTGGCCATCCGGCTGGAGACCAGGTTCTGAAGCAGATCGCCTCCATACTTAAAAGTTGCATCCGGGACACAGACGTTGGTGCACGCTATGGTGGGGAGGAATTCTGCGTAATCATGCCCGAAGAGAACCAGGATGGAGCCAGGGCATTATGTGAGAGGCTCCGCCAGCGAGTAGAGGACTATCCTTTCTTCAAGGAGGAAATTCAACCCCTGGGCAAATTAACCGTCAGCCTGGGCGCCGCCACCTATCCTACCGACGCGGCAATGATCAAAGAGTTGCTGGTCCGTGCAGATAAGGCTTTGTATCGGGCCAAGAACAATGGGCGAAACCAGTTTTGT
The DNA here is from genome assembly GCA_030624545.1 of Bacteroidota bacterium. Taxonomy (GTDB): domain Bacteria; phylum Zhuqueibacterota; class JdFR-76; order JdFR-76; family DREG01; genus JAUXJX01. The sequence goes on from JAUXJX010000267.1 coordinate 2,216, forward strand.
ATTTATTCACAGGCGACGGATAAGCTTGCGGAAGCGATCCGGAACTAATATTCTTGTGTGATGTTCAATTGAACAATTTGCATGCCAACTCTTTTGGAGAAAACATGAAAAAGCCACTTCGCAGAAAATTTACAATTCTCGTTCTTTCCGGGACATTCGTGCTCACAATTGCGATCGGCGGCGTCTACAGCAGTTGGCTGTCACCCCTTGTTGACAATATTTACACAAAGATGAAGGTCCTGACCGCAGTGATGCAGACCCTCCAGCGTGTTTACGTGGAAGATGTGAATACCGACCACCTGATCAATGATGCCATCCGGGGGATGCTCAAGAATCTCGATCCCCATACAAATTACATGACTGCCAAAGAAGTAAAACAATGGAGCCAGCGTTATGAAGGCTATTCCGGCATCGGCATTAGCTATGCTATCATCAGCGAGAAGATCACAATCATGTCCGTTATCGAAGGAGGACCTTCTCAAAAGCTGGGATTTCAGGCGGGCGATAGAATAATACAAATAAACTCCGAATCCGCAATAGGCATTAAGGAGGATGAAGTACGCCAGAAACTCATGGGGCCTTCCGGAACTATGGTAAGTGTCGCAATCGAACGCGAAGGGTGGGAAGAGCCGAAGGAGTTTTCGATCGTAAGGGAAGAAATCCACCTCAAAAGCGTGCCTAACTCCCTCTTCCTGGAAGACGGACTCGGGTACATCAGACTGCAACGTTTTTCCTCTACCACGGCAGAGGAGTTGGAAGATGCGCTGGCTGAGCTGGAATCGCAGAACCTGGAAAGACTTATTCTTGATCTGCGAGACAACAGCGGTGGTTACCTCCAGATGGCCGTGGAAGTGGCTGAGAAATTCTTGCCCCAGGGCAAAATGATCGTCTATACAAAGGGAAGAATCCCTCAAGCATATAGGGAATATCGTTCTTCTTCAAACACCAAACATCGTATGGCGCCCCTGATTGTTCTCGTCAACCAGAGCAGCGCCTCGGCCTCGGAAATCGTAGCGGGAGCCATACAAGATTGGGACCGGGGGCTGATCCTGGGAACAACAAGCTTTGGTAAGGGACTGGTTCAAACGCAATATCAGTTTGCCGACGGTTCCGTTCTAATGGTCACCACGGCACGATATTACACTCCCAGTGGCCGCCTCATCCAAAGAGACTATGACGGGAAATCCCTGGAGGATTATTACCGTGAGGTTTACGTGGATAGTTTACGAGAAGCAAACTTTGCGGATCTGCCAAAATTCAAAACGTTTGCGGGAAGGGAAGTCTATGGCGGAGGCGGGATAGCTCCGGACCATTGGCTGGAAAGCAAGCATCAATCTGCGACTGAATTTGTAATCAAACTGGCCCGCTTCGATTCGGATCGATACCTCTATTCATTCAGCGAGGAAGTTCTCCGCAATCATCCCGAAATCAATGCCATGACACCGAGAGACTTTTCAAAAGCATTCACAATTTCAGATAGTGAAATTACTGATTTCGGTAACTTCGTATTGCAGCAAGGCTATGATGCGCCAATCGAGGACTTTGCCAATAACAGCGAAGATCTCAAGTTCTTGCTCATGCGGGAGATCGCCTTCCGATTGTGGAAGGATGAAGGTTCTTTTTACATCAATCTCATGCGAGATACGGTATTGCTTGAAGCGGTGACTTATTTCGAAGATGCTTCTCAGTTATTGGGCATGTCTACCCTGGTTCAAAAGAACTGATAAATGGCCAAGAAGGAAAAGGCGCTTCCAGGAGCGCCTTTTTTTTGAAGATTAGACCCCGAATTCCACGCCTATTCCTACGGTGAGTTTCTAAGATCCATTTGCAGTTTCCCCGCAAGGGTCTCCACGTCGATTTTTCTTTCGGCGAGCAATAATAATATGTGCCCTATGATTTGCGCACCTTTATCAACAATCTTTTCATGATTATCATGTACGGCTGAGACGACCAACTGCATGGCGTCCTCACCAATTTGTTGCGCAATTTTTTCCGGACCGGAATCAGCCATGATGGAATAATAGGAATCGCTCGCTTCCCCCCGGA
>JAUXJX010000557.1 GCA_030624545.1 Bacteroidota bacterium
ATCAAAAGAACTAAAACTCACTTAACGGATCTATTTCCGATTTTTTCTTGCCAAGCTGCTACAGAAAATGTTAAGGCGGATTATGTATTTTTGCGATTATAACTGTAGTGATTGCCGAAAATACTTCTTGATTGCTCTCGCATTGATACAGGCCCGAGCAAGGGGTAACTTTTTTGCTGACAAAGCCCCGAACCGCTGATCCATTAGATTTTGAGACGATAACTCTCTTTCAACTTGCCCTTTGCTCGTATTAACATTCAGCATTTCTCAAAAAGACACTGTCGTTTGTTTAGTTAAGCGGCTGACACCTTTTGCCATTTAGAACCAACTGGGTTGTTTATTTTGTCTACGAAAAATATTCTGACCAGGGAAGGCATTAAACATAATCATTTAATGTAATGTCATTTTAACAATTATTGTATCCCTTTAAATTCACGCATGAACGATCAGGCACACCTGTTAGACGTCTGGAGACTTAAAACCTATTTTTACACCTTTGATGGCGAGGCGAAAGCTGTTGACGATGTTTCTTTCTACTTGGATAAAGGAGAAGTACTTGGTGTAGTGGGAGAATCCGGGTGCGGAAAAAGTGTTACGGCCCAGTCTATTATGCGACTCATTCCAGATCCGCCTGGAAAAATCATCCACGGAAAAATTTTGTTTGACAGATTTGATCTGATTGATCTTTCCATGGGAGACATGCGATCCATTCGCGGCAATAGAATTTCTATGATTTTTCAGGAACCTATGACGTCATTGAATCCCGTTTTTACCATTGGGAATCAGATTTCTGAGATGTTCCTCCTTCATGAGAAACGCTCTAAGCGCGAAAGCTGGGAACGGTCCATCGAGATGCTCAGAAAAGTTCAGATTCCCGCCCCGGAGAAAAGAGTACATGAATATCCCCATCAGCTTTCCGGAGGCATGCGACAGCGATCAATGATTGCTATGGCCTTGGCTTGCAATCCTGAAATACTCATTGCTGACGAGCCAACAACCGCTCTGGATGTGACCATTCAGGCCCAGATCCTTGACCTGATGCTGCAGCTCAAAGAGGATTATGATACCGCGATTATGATGATTACGCACGATCTTGGGGTCATCTCTGAAATTGCTCAGCGGATTGTGGTGATGTATGCCGGAAAAGTGGTGGAAGAAGGCGAAGCCTTAGCCATTTTTGAAGATCCCAAACATCCTTACACGCAAGGACTGCTTAAATCCATTCCAAAACTGGGAGAGAGGTCCCAGCATGGTCGTCAACGCCTCAAGGAAATATCCGGTATCGTGCCAAGTCTTTATGAATTGCCGCCGGGTTGCAGTTTTTACCCCAGATGCCCTAAAAATCTTACGGTCTGCAAGGAAAATCCACCCAAAATGATTGATACGGGTGCGGGGAATCGTGTCAGATGCTGGCTATATTAAAATTAAGTATATGATCGGCGTAGTGGCCGACCCTAAGTGTTTATATTGACTGCGAGATATTGTGTAGGACGGGCTACTATGCCCGCCATCGGAAATGGAGGGTAAACGTTTGTTTTGGAGACACTGCTTGCCATTGACGATTTAGAAGTTCATTTTCCTATCAAAAAAGGAGTTTTCTCCCACACTGTTGGCTATGTGTATGCGGTAAACGGTGTTTCATTGAATTTGGGCCAAGGAGAAACTCTTGGAGTGGTCGGTGAAAGTGGGTGCGGTAAGACCACGACGGGCCTGGCCATCTTGAGGCTGATCGAGCCAACTGGCGGAAATGTCACGTTTCAGGGGATGGACATTTCTCAGATGACCAAGTCACAAATGCGATCTCTGAAAAAAGACATCCAAATGATCTTTCAAGACCCGTATTCTTCGCTCAACCCCCGAATGACGGTGAATAAGATTCTCAGTGATCCTATGGAAATCCATGGGATGTATAAAGGTCCGGAAAGGAGCGAACGGATCGCTTATTTATTGGAAAAGGTGGGCCTTACGCCGGAGCAAGGACGACGTTATCCTCACGAATTTAGCGGCGGTCAGAGACAAAGAATTGGGATTGCTCGGGCCTTGGCGCTAAATCCACAGATTATCATCGGAGATGAACCTGTCTCTGCGCTGGATGTCTCAATCCAAGCACAGATTATCAATCTATTAATCGATTTGCAGCAAGAGTTCCATCTTTCATATATCATCATCGCGCACGATCTTGCCGTAGTCGAGTATATCTGTGACCGCGTGGCCGTTATGTATCTGGGCAAGATTGTCGAAATAGGTACATACCATGAAATCTACACCGATCCCAAACATCCTTACACTCAAGCGTTGCTGTCGGCAATTCCGGTTCCGGATCCTAAAAAAGCCAAAGAGAGAATCATACAGCAAGGTGACGTGCCCAGTCCGATCAATCCGCCCGCGGGTTGCTCGTTTCACCCGCGGTGTTCATATCGCATGGATAGGTGTGATAAGAGCGAACCGGAATTAAGAGAATTAAGAGGTACCCACTGTGTCGCCTGTTATTTGTATTGATATATACGAAGCGCTCACTGATCTTCTGGACGACCCGGCAAATAATGCGAATTATTTCTGATGACGCCC
>JAUXJX010000171.1 GCA_030624545.1 Bacteroidota bacterium
ACCGGCACCTCTGCCGTTGGAATCAGGAAGAGATCATCCTGTTCGACGAGGTACATATCATCTTCCAATTTTGGTAATTGACCCGCGCCAAACATGGCATCGCGGCGCGCCATGAATGGCGGGGAGATTTCCTGATAATCCTGTCCGATATGGAGATCCAGCATGAAATTAATCAAAGAGCGCTCGAGCAGCGCCCCCACGTTACGAAAGAGGGCGAAATTAGAACCCGATATCCGGGAGGCGCCTTCGAAATCCAGCAGCCCCAGCCTGTCACCTAATTCCCAATGAGGCTGGGGTTTAAAATCAAATTCTCGCTTTTCTCCCCAGGATTTTACTTCAAGATTTTCCGTTTCATCACCAATAGGAACAGATTGGTGTGGGATATTGGGTATCCAGGACATAATATCCTGCATCTCGGTATCGATCTTGCTGAAATCCTCTTCAAACGCTTTTATGTCCAGGGCGACCTTCTTCATCTCAGCGGGAAGCGAACCGGCGTCTTTGCCGTCTTTCTTTAACTGTCCAATCTCTTTAGACGCCACATTGCGCTGATGCTTTAGCTTTTCGATTTTGGCAAGTAATTCTCGCTTCTGTTCGTCCAACACGAGCAGGCGATCCACATCAGCCTTTTCATTTTTATTGGTGATGGCTTGCTTTACTAAATCGGATTTATCGCGGACAAACTTTATGTCAAGCATACGATGGGAAAACCTTATATTTCAAAAAACCGGAAAGTCAAACCATAGCCTGTTCGTGGATGCGATAATATGCCTGGATCTGCTCAACAACATAATCCTGGTGACCCCTGGGCAATTCCGGATACATTGGCAGGGACAAGACACTTCTGGAAGCCCGTTCGGAGACAGGAAAATCTCCTTCACCATAACCCAGGTACTTATATGCCGGCTGCAAATGCAGCGGGATCGGATAATGCAGGCCGGTGGCAATTTCTTTTTTGCTGAGGAATTCTCGAAGTCCATCGCGGTCTTCTACCTGAATTGTATATTGATGATAAGTATGCGTATTTTCCGGAGCGGTGTATGGACAGACGACATTTTCCAGACCGCTCAAAAGCTCGGTATATCGCGCCCCGTTGTTGCGCCGCATTTCGTTCCAGGTGTCTATGTATTTCAACTTAACACCGAGGACTGCTGCCTGTATGGTGTCGAGCCGACTGTTCACGCCAAGGTATTTGTGGTCATATTTGTTTTCGGAACCGTGATTACGAACCTTAATGATTCTTTCCGCCAGGTCATCGTCATCCGTTAATACTGCGCCGGCGTCGCCATAAGCGCCAAGGTTCTTTCCCGGGAAAAAGCTGATGCAGCCGGCGTTGGCCATGGTGCAGGTTTTCCGGCCTTTATAGGTGGCCCCAATAGCCTGGGCACAATCTTCAATTACGAATAGACCATGTTTGGCGGCAATATCCATAATCGGGTCCATGTCAGCCGACTGGCCGTACAGATGCACCGGGACGATCGCTTTGGTTTTGCCGGTAATTTTGGACTCAATTTGACCGGGATCTATACAGTAAGTCTTCGGGTCGATATCGACAAACACGGGCCTGAGCCCAAGAAGCACCATCACTTCCACCGTGGCCACGAAGGTCATGGGAACCGAAATGATCTCGTCTCCTTTTTCCAAACCCAGTGCCATCATGCTTAGCTGCAGGGCATCTGTGCCCGAGGCACAGCCCAACGCGTGCTTTACTCCATGGTACTCGGCAAACCTTTTCTCAAACTCGCCGTTGGTCTTACCAAAGACAAAATGTCCACTGTCAAGAACCGAGTGAATCGCTTCATCTATCTCTTCTTTGATCTGTTGATATTGGACAACCAGATCGACCATTGTTACCTTCATGCGTACTTCCTCCAGACTGTCATCGTCCCTTCCCGCGAAGAACCGTGTAAATTGTGTTCAGAATGATCTTCAAATCCATCTTCAGGGACATATTCGCCAGGTAAAATAGATCATATTGAAGTTTTTTCCTCACGTCGTCGAGCGACTGATCATACACATGTTTGATTTGCGCCCACCCGGTGATTCCTGGCCGAACTCGAAGACGCCGGCCATAATAAGGAACTTCCTTCTTCAGTTTTTCGACAAAATATGGCCGTTCCGGCCGTGGGCCTACCAGGCTCATATCTCCTTTGAGAATATTGATTAGCTGGGGGATTTCATCGAGGCGGGGTTTGCGCAAAATTCTACCAACCCGCGTGATGCGTGGATCATCCCTATCGGCCCAAACCGGTCCGGTCATTGATTCTGCATCATGAAGCATGGAACGAAATTTACGGATGCGAAAATTTCTACCATTTCTGCCAACCCGATCCTGACGGTAAAGGGCCGGACCTTTTGAATCCAGCTTGATTGCAATGGCCATCACAAGCCAGATCGGAGAGAATAACAGGAGAACAACCAGGGAAACGAATACGTCAAAGGAACGTTTGATGCGTCGTTCCCAGGCCGGCATCAATTCCGGCAGGATCTCGATGAGGGGAAAACCATAAATCTGATTGGTCTTCGCCTGGCCTACAACAATATCATACAAATCGGGAACGATCTTCAGGTTAACGCTGTGTCCATTGCAAGAGCCGATGATATCGATGACCCTCTGTCGTTCATTGTGTTCCAGGGCGATCAGCACTTCTTCAACTTCATGTTTATGCATCAGACTATCCAGTTCTGACAGATCTCCCAAGTTTGAGATCTTCGATTCATGTGGCGTCGGACGTTCAGGCTCAACGGAAACCATACCGACAACACGGTAGCCAAGGGCCGGGTAGTCCTGCACCCGGTCATACAACTCCATGGCTTTGCTGCCATTTCCCACAATAAGGGTATTCCGGACGCCGACGCCCTTTTCCAACAGTTTTCTTTGGATGGTACGCAGCGTCATTCTACCGGTGCAAACCGTCAGGCACATGGCGAGCCAATAGGTGACGATCAGGGCACGGCTCATGGGCATGGGATTTTCGACATCGCCGGGCAGGTCAAGGGTTACCAAGAATATGATAAAAATGCCCAAGCTGATCGTTTTGATCAAGGTCACGAATTCATCAAACCGCGACTGGGCATACCAGGACCGATATAAGCCAAAGAATATGAAAAGGAGCAGCCAGAATATATATATGATGGCCGAAATCAGCGCCAAATCACTTGCGGGCACGCCGGTGAGAAAACCAAGTTTTTCGCGGAGGAGAACCCAAATGAGAATGGCGAGATGTATGGCAAGAAGATCACTCGAAAATAAGAGGAAGCGTTCTATATTTCTAGGCATTGTATTTTAGTGACGTGATCTGAAAAGTCCCACCAGAAAGCCCGCTCCAAAACAGAGCTGCATGGCCATAAATGCCAGCGGGAGCACGGGCAGATATTTCAAGCCGGATCGCAGCGTAGCCGAAGCTGTAGCCATCAACAGGTAAACGCCGTATGCAATCCACAATATTACAAAAACCGACCGGAAATATCCATCAAAAAATGACAATATACCTGTGCCGGCCAAAAGAAAAACAAAGGCGGCGGGGATTAAATGAAGTACTCTTAAAGCATCGATATGTTTCTTAACCACATTTACCCGAAGCATGCCATATCGAAAGAATTGCCCGGCCAGGCGGGAAAGGCTGCTTCGCGGCAAGTAATAGGAAATGATATCCGGGGAAAAAAATATGTTGTGTCCGGCCTTTCGAATTCTCCAGTTAAATTCAGCATCTTCAGAAATGATGACATCTTCATCGAAGTATCCAACTTCCTCAAAAAGACTGCGATGATATGCGGCATACACGACCGTATCCACGTAGCCGGCTTTGCGCTTATAGCGGTAAGGCGCGCTCATAATTCCAAAAGGCGATGCCATGGCGCTGCCTATGGATTGCTGAACATATGTCTTACCGGTGTTAAATTGAGTTCCTCCAACACACGGGACGGCTTTCTCAAGCATGTATCGTATATTGTTTGAAATAAAGTCTTCCTTCACCCGGCTGTGGGCGCCCAAAATGATGATCACCTCCCCTTTGGCCGCTTTGGCGCCTATGTTGAGTGACTTGGCCGTCAGCCGATCCGGATTTGAAAGAAGCCGGATATCGGAAAACTTTCGGGAGTAATTCTCAACAATTTGGCGGCTGCCATCCGTAGATTCGCCATCTACCACACAAATCTCTATTTTTTCGCCTGGATATTTCTGCTCCAGCAGAGAATCAAGGCACCCGCATATGTTATTGATCTCATTGTACATTGGAACGACAACTGAGACCAGTGGCGTGTCCGAGGATAAAAAAGTCTTTCTTGCCGGCTTAGTATCTGTTGCGTTCATATTCGGGCAATCAATTCCCTGTCAGTTCTTTGTTCGCCGATCTGTCTCAGGTGAGGCAACTCCTGGAATCCCAACCTGCTCAGTCTTCGCTCAAGCTCTCCACATTGACGATTTGGCCCCCATTCTTCAGGGAGTACTCAGCAGCCTCCAACGCCTTCACGACCCGCAATCCGTCGGAACCGTCGGATTTAGGAGTTGAGCCATTCTCACAACAGTCGACGAAATGCCCCATCTCCTTGCGCAGCGGCTCATAGGAATCCAGGCGTGGGCTCAGAACATCACCGGAGCGATAGCTCAGATGATATTCGCCGAAGGTTTCCGGATCTGTGTAATCAACCCCTTTGTCGAAAACTTTGACTTTTTCACTGGTTTCGGTATCGTCGTAAACCAGCATTTTCTCAGATCCCACAATGGTCGTGCGCCGCAACTTGCTCGGCGCCAGCCAGCTTACCTGCACATTGGCGATACATCCCGACGGAAATTCAAGATTTATGAAGGCAACATCCGGAATATCTCGCTGCACGTAATCCTTCCCCATTGCCGAGACATAGGCCGGCTGTTCGTTTAGCCAGAAAAAGATGCAGGAGAAATCGTGAGGCGCCAAATCCCAGATCACGCTAACATCCTTTTGGTGAAGCCCCAGGTTTACGCGTGATGAACTGATATAAAAGATCTCACCCAGCTCGTTTTTGTCCAGAATTTCTCTGATCTTGAGTACCGGCGGGCTGTATTCGAAGGTATGGCCGACCATCAAAACGCGCCCGCGCGCTTCGGCCAGCTTGATAAGCACCCCCGCCTCCTCGCGGTTCGCAGTAAATGGTTTTTCTATGAAGACGTGCTTGTTCGCTTCCAATGCCATTTTCGCCAATGGGAAATGGCTCGATACCGGCGTGGCGATAACCACCGCAGATATGCTATCGTCCGCCAGAACAGCACTAAAATCCTCTGTCGTTTCTACCGTCGGATAGCGGTTTTTGACGCGTTGAAGCTTATTCGGGTCGAGATCACAGGCAACCAATCGCTCACAACGGTGAAGCTCGTAGAGGTTTCTCAATAAATTCGGGCCCCA
>JAUXJX010000509.1 GCA_030624545.1 Bacteroidota bacterium
ATCCTGGCGGATGAGCTGTATCCTGCCGGCGTGCACCGGGTGAGATTAGATGCCTCCGACATGGCGGCGGGTGTCTATCTGTACCGGATTCAGATGGGAGATTTTGAGGCAGTAAGGAAAATGGTGGTGTTAAGGTGAGGGATCTGTATTCAGCCGATTTTCACATCGGCAAGAGCGCCTATGAAGATGTGCAGGAATACCGGCGGCGCTCACCCGCATGGAACGCGGAGAAATTGGAGACGCCTTTGTTAATCCATACCAACACCAATGACGCTGATGTAAATGTCCTCGAGGTCGAACATCTCATCAAGGCTCTGAAAGCGGCAGGCAAGAAATTCGAGTATGAGATCTTTCAGGAAGCTCCCGGCGGCCATGCTTTCGATCGACTCGGCACCATGCTTGCCAAAGAAGCGCGGTTGAAGATTTACAAATTCCTGGCGGAATACCTGAATCCGCCGAATCCGTTTCGGTCGGTTGAGGATTTGTCTAAGGGGGGTTATAGGTAGAGGTCTGCCGCTTCATCGCCGAATCGCCGCATGGTTTAACATTGATAGGATTCTGCACGACGGCAGTCAATGATTCGGGTTTTGTTCCAATTGGGTGTTGGCGTTTTGCTTGGCGCAGCATTCCAAGACCCCGGAATATGGCAGCATTCATGGGAAGACAATCGAATGCTTCGCCACTATACCTTCGGACTCAGGAATGACAGCGCACGGTCTTCTTCTCCATCCATATGAATGTGGAGATATTTGCCGTTCGCGGCGCTCGGAACGTGAATGACCCGAAGGTATTGCGCGAACTCTCGATAATTTGGCAAGAAATCCGTTAGCATGTTTTCGGAGTTCCGTAAGAATTCTTCATTAAAAACGACTTTTGGATCGTCCGGATAGAGGGGAAGATAATAAATGCCGGATTCCACGAGGTCAAGAAAGAAATGCGTCCCAAATGACACCTCGGGTATGTAATCTCCTTTAGCGCGCGCAATCTCAATCAACAGCTTTGTGTTGTGAATATCGCTGTAACGTACGGGGATCCCCAAGTTTATGTCGTTGCTTCCCCAGCGTCCCGGCCCCATGAGAATGAAGGAGCGGTTAAACAGTTGGTCGTTGAGCTGCCCAATCAGGCTGCCCAACAATGACTTGTTTTCCGGCTTCTTGACATTGTCATAGTCAAGAGGATCGATATAGATAATGTATTCGATATTCCTCACTACGCCGGTTTGGGTATCTTTTTCAACGGTAAAAATCAAAGAATCCGGAGGAATATTCTCGGGTAATTCCACAGGGCTTATGGGCGCGACCTGTGGCAACGGACGACATTGGAGAAGGTAAAAGTCGTTCCCGGTGACGGCAAATTCCAAGTCGATCGGACTTTCATATGCGTTTTCCAGCGTCTTGATAATCCAACTCATATTCTTGGCAAATTGCGTTTCCTTTAGCAATTTGTCGAACGTAATTACCAGGTTTTCCGGGCTCTCAGAGACCAGCTTTCCAATGGGAGGCCTCAAGGAATCCTGGTGTTTAATGGAAACGATATTGTCTAAACCAGGAAACGGTTCGCTTCCTAATATTTCAGCCAGCGTAAGTCTGGAAAAACCGTCATTTTTCAGGTCAATTACGTCGACAGATCTTTGGGAGTATTTCTGAATAAAAGTGGCGGAGCCCTCCGGCCGCAGGGTTGGAGCCGTTAGCGCCACCATTCTCGGATAGTCAGCCCCGACACGATCAACTGCGTGAGTCCCCAGGCCCATCACGAGGCGGACGAGTCCATCTTCCTTTCGGATTCTCTTGTCCCAGCGATATTCGTTGCGGGAAAATGCGACACCGCTAAATTCAGGCAAATAATAGCCATTGTATTTGATGCCGACTACCTTTTGGATCAATATCGCCATGCGCTCATCGTAGTCAATAAGGTTTCTCTGCCGGCGATAGAGGATAGGATCAGGTCCCAGGGTGCTCGCATATACATGAGCGATCGCGTTTAGCAGAGCGTCAAGTCTGTCCTTCAAATCTCCTTGATTGGCCAAAAAGATACTGTCGTATTTCCCGGAAAAGATAAAGCCGAAATTGTCTTCAAGAAGGCTGCTGGAGCGAACAATGAGCGGATGGCGCCCGATCATTTTCAACATCCTGGTTAGTCTTTTGGTAATTCGCTCCGGGAATTCGCCATTCTTGAATTCCTCTTTGATTACAGGAAAATCCTGGCGGATTACCGAAACCGGGTTATATTTTTCGTCATAATAGGGAGTGAGTCCATTGGAATGGATGAACTCCTGGTAGAGGTCGGATCGCAGGAAATAAGATTCGGGAATCTTGAGGTGCCAGGAGAATTGGTTGTCCGGATTTTGCTTCAGGGCATTTACCAGGATATTGTAGCCCAAATACATTCCGGCCGATTTACCCCCAATCTTACCGATTCCCGTTTTGGGGCCAAAAGAATTGTGAATAATTGGGAGCATATCGCGTATGTGGAAATGATTCTTCGCGATCCCGATGAAATCCAATTGTTCACTTATGAAATGCCGGACGAGAGCGGCACGAATCCCCAATTCTTCGGCTGGAGGAAGGGAATAATCAAATTCCGGATGCTCGCAAAACTGCTTCACCTTTTCCGCGAGAGACTTGAATGAGACATTGGGCATACTAAGGATTTCTTCCAGAGCCTTCGCTTCGGTGCGCCTTTGCGTTAGAGAGACAATCTGATCGATATCATGTGTCGACAAATGGCTTCCGGCGTAATCCAGAGTAATCTTTTGGATCAGATCCATTTCATTTTTGTTCAATTGGCTATCGGCAG
>JAUXJX010000464.1 GCA_030624545.1 Bacteroidota bacterium
CCTTTGCGTTCTTTGCGCCTTTGCGTGAGTGAAATACTCAAGCAAGACAATCCTACTTATCAAAACCACGAATTTACACGAATGGCCCCGAATATATGCAAGGCAACTGTTTTTCTTCGCGTTTCTTTGTGGCTGCTTTCAAAGATGTTTGTTGGGGTTCTGTGTGATTTTGTGGCAGATGGGCTTCAGCCTTTCGCCGCAGCGATCAATACCTCGCAAAGCTTATCGATTTCCGCTTCGGTATTAAATAAGTTTGGTGAAATGCGCAATGTGTTCAAGCCTGCAGTTGAAAAGGGCCTTACCACGATGCCGTGACCCTCAAAGAGTCTGCGGGCCAACTCGCTGCTTTTCTTGCCCTTGACCTCAACAGCATAAACCGAGCTGGCGAGGGACCACGATTTCGGTGAGCGCCAAACCAATTCTTCATTGTGCTCCACTCGAGTGCTCGTATACTGCCATAGTTGTTCATATCTCTCCTGCTTTAACCTATCTCCCAACCTGTTTTGAAAGTCTATTGCATCTCCCAGTGTCAGAACCTCCGGAAGATTTCGCGTGCCATAATCTTCAAAGATTCGGGCGCTTCCCTTCCATCGTTCCTGGCCCCATGTGACCCACATGGGCTTAACGCTTTGCTGCACGTCCTTTTTGATATACAACAACCCAAGTCCTTTTGGCGCCTGCACCCATTTATGCGGACTGCAGGCATAGAAATCTACGTCCATTTCTTTCATGTCCGCAGGAATCATTCCGGCTGTTTGGGCTCCATCGACCGCCACAAACTCAACACCCCTGCTTCGTGCCAGCGCCGTTAATTCCTTGGCCGGATGGCGAAGGCCGATAATGTTGTCTACATGGGGAAAAACCAGAACCCTTGTTTTTTTCGATATGTGTCGATCGTAAAGATCGAGTATTTCTTGCTTTGACATGTCGGCTGCGTCAGAGACCGGGAAATCGAATTTGGCCACCTTGAATCCCTTTTTACGGGCCTCATGAAACCAACAGACGCTTGCGCCGGGATGATTCAGTGAGCTGAATACAACTTCATCACCCTTGCCCAATTGCAGGCCCTGGGCAAGCAGATTGAATCCTTCCGTGGTGTTGTGGGTTAGCACCATTTCCCCCGGAGCACAATGCAGCAGTTCGGCCGCTTTCGCCCTTGTTTCCTCCCGGCCTTCTTCCCAGCCTCCGCCCCAAATGTAGAACCAGGGATTGGTCTCGCAAATATCAAGATATTGCCGCCTTGCCCTTTGTACTGCACGGGGAATGGTGCCGATCGACGCATGGTTAAGGTATATTATGTTCGAACTTAACAAGTACTCATTCCGCAATTTGGAAAAATCATTCGATTCGCGAACCGGAATTACCACATTTTCAAGCCAGGCGGCGAATGTCTGCCGGACCCCAAGGATTTGCTCTGCCAGAATTATCCCGCTACTGCCTAACAAACCCTGGTTAATGAATTTTCGGCGATTCATATTGGCTTTCCTCCGGACTTTTTCCTATGAGAACATATAGTATGTTCAAGCTATTCTGAATTAGCTTTTTGCCATTGAGTGAAAATGCGGATATACTGCTATGTTGGTGGGCTCTTTTTTGAAATGGAACTAAGGGAGATTATCTCGCGCAATCTCGCAATATGAGCCGGTCTGGTTCCGCAACAGCCGCCTATTACTCTGGCGCCCGCTGCTATCCACCGTTGCGCATGCTCGCTATATTGAGCCGGCTCCAGATCATAGCGCAATGACAGGAAGCCATCGGTGTCTTTGTCTCCGCTGATTAGCCAATCCCTTGCAATGGGCTGAAATGTATTCGCGTACCCGCCAAACCAGTGGGCCCCCAGGGATTTCAATTCCTGCATGCCTGCCGTAATGCTCTCCGGCGCGGAGCAATTGAGGAGGAAGGCGGACACCGGCAAATCATCTATCGCTGCCGCAGCTTCCGTTATGGTTTCGCCGCTGCGTAATCTGCCGGATCGGTCTTCATGTAGAGTCCAGGACACCCATACGGGCTTGCCGGTGCTGCAGGCGGCATGGGCTGCGGCACGGGCCTCGGCGCCGCTCGACATGGTCTCACATAATAGAAGATCCACCAAAGGCGCGAGCAGGTTCGCTTGTTCACGGTAGAGATACTCGATTTCCTCAAAGGGACCAACCAGATCCGGCCGATAGCTTCCCCGCAATGGCGGCAGGGATCCGGCAATTAGCACCGGACGACCCGAAGCCTCTCGCGCCCGCTGCGCGAGCTTGCCGGCCAGCATATTCAGCTCTTCAAATAAGGATTCGATTCCGGTCTTGGCCAAGTCGGTTCGAACCAGTGCGTAGGTGTTCGTGGTAATGATATCCGCCCCCGCCAGAATATAGTCCATGTGGATTTGACGCACAACATTAGGAGCACCTAGAAGTCCATTGGCTGACCTGATGGTCTTGGGTATCTCAACCCCGCGGAATCTCAGCTCACGGCCCATGCCTCCGTCCAGGAGAATGGTACGGTTGGGAAGTAGAGGATGTGGAATATTTTTCGTCATGGTATCCTTAAATCGGAAGCATCGATTCTATTACTTATTCCGAACTAAGCAGCTACGCCCAAGGGAATTCGTCCTCACATTGGAAGCCATTTATAACCTCATTGCCGTAAGAAATCTGTGACTGAAATATTCCGCCACTGCCGAATTCTGTGGATCACACGCAAATTCCGGGGCGATGTACTTCGTGCTTCCTGGGCTGGAAATTTACCAACAGTAAATAACGCGATTTTTATCAGCATAATCAAGCCGAAAATGGAGAAGAGTAAATTTTTATTGGATTTGAGCGGGCGACCGTATGAGCATAAGATTCCAACAAAAAAGGCAAATGGCGTGTCTATCGATCGCGACGCGCATGCTCTTTTCATCCGTGCTGACAGGAAATCCCCTCCCGACATGGACAAGGGGCGGTCAATCAAATCGGACAGGATAACAGGACATAGGATCATAAAACAGCCTGTTCAATTATGGTCGTGTGTAGGC
>JAUXJX010000280.1 GCA_030624545.1 Bacteroidota bacterium
CCAAAGATGGCGGCAATCCACATAAAGACCGGGGCTCCCGGACCACCACTGGCAATGGCGGTAGCCACACCGGCGATGTTTCCATTGCCCACCGTGGCGGCCAGCGCGGTCATCAATGCGGCGAATGGTGAAATATCTCCTTTCCCGACCTCAGAACGTGTTTCTTTTGAAAAGACCAATTTGAGCGAGTGCCAAAAATGCGTGAATTGTAAACCCCTCGTGGCGATAGTCAAGAATATCCCTACTCCCAGGAGCAGTGCAATCAACACCGGGCCCCACAAAGCAACGTCGGTCTGGCTCGTCCATCGGAGAATTAAGTCGAATAGGCCTTCGGGATTTTCGTTCATATGCAGGTCCCTTTCCGAGTATTGATTTCCACCGCCGAATGATGGGCAATTCAGGAAATTCAAAGAGCATAATATACCCAAAATGTCGTAAGAATCAAGGGAATTAACTTAAATGGGGGGTGTGTGCGCTTTGCACAATCCGTTTTGCGTGAAGCGGTGACTGCGGAAGGTTAGACTATACAGTACCTCATTTCACCAGCAGCCTAAATCCTTGCCCATGAACATTCTTGATCTCAATGCTTGAATCCTCGCCCAGATATTTGCGCAATTTCGTGATAAACACATCCATGCTTCTCGCATTGAAGTAATTATCTTCACCCCAAATAAGCCTTAGGGCCACTTCCCGCTCCATGACTTCATTTCTATGCAAACACAGCAATCTGAGCAGTTCTGCCTCTTTAGATGTGAGTTTGACCGCTTTCTCGCCAATGCCGAGGGTTTGTCTCTTGTAGTCAAAAACATATTGGCCGATGGAGAAATTTTCGGCCTCGCCCATCTCCGGAACAGATTTCGTGCTTCTCTTCAGCACCGCCCGGATTCGCAGGCCAAGCTCTTCCATGCTGAAGGGCTTAACAACGTAATCATCGCCGCCGACCTTGAAGCCCTCAATTCGATCCTCCTTAAGCGATTTTGCGGTAAGAAAAATGATCGGGACCTCCTGGCCGGTCTTGCGAATATCTTTGGCAAGAGTGAAGCCATCCTTTTTGGGGAGCATTACGTCGATAAGGCAGAGATCGAATCTTTCCTTCAAATAGATTTCTAATCCTTCTTCACCATCCGCGCACCGCGTAACGTCATATCCCTTCAGCTCCAGGTTTTCCTGCAACACGTATCCGAGGTTGGGATCGTCTTCAACCAGCAGAATTCGAGCGGGGTCAATGCTCATTTTTTTCATTTTTGTAGGTATACGGTATAAAGATGTGAAATGTACTTCCCTTATTGGCCTCGCTATGGACATCCACGGTTCCGCCATGTGCTTCCACCATAAGCTTTACATAACTCAATCCCAGCCCAAAGCCCTTCACGTCGTGCACGTTGCCAGTGGAAACACGGTAGTATTTATCGAAAACATGCTTCCGGTCCTCAGGAGCCAGTCCGATTCCATTATCCTTGAATTGGATGTGCACGCCCTCGGTATCGTTGTATGTGGCAATCTCAATTCTGGGCTCGGTCTTACAATATTTGTTGGCATTGTCCAGCAGGTTATGGATGACATTTGCCAAATGCAGCCCATCCGCCTCAATAATGGCTGGATTCGCCCGGAGATTGCGAATGACCTGGCCCTTTTTCTTTTCAATCCGGAGTTCAATATTATCGATAGCTTTTGAGATGGTTTCATGAACGTCGACGCGGGATATGTTCAGTTCGAATTCGCCTCTTTCAAGGACGGCCATCTGCAGAATCTTCTCAACCTGACTGCGCATACGAAGATTTTCGTCCTGTATAATCTGACCGTAACGCTGCAATTTTTCCCGGTTTTTCGAGACTGACGGATTTGCCAGGGCCTCGCTTGCCAGAGAAATTGTAGAAATTGGAGTTTTGAATTCATGGGTCATGTTGTTGATGAATTCTGATAAAAGATTTGCAAATCGTTCTTGCTTGAAAATCGTGCGCAGCGTGTAGACGAACGAAAAAATTATGAGGGCAAGCAAAAGCAGGGACGATCCAAACAGCACTCCGGTTTGCTTAAGTAGATGAAAAGTCTGTTGCGGAAAATATAAAGCAAGATCATTGCGGGTGTAAAATGGATCGTTTGGGAAGAGCCGGCTGCGAAACTCGGAGCGCCGTAGCTCGTCCATTGAATTCGGCGAAGAGGCAATTCTTACTGAATCCTCATCAGCGGCCAGGATTCCATAAGCAAAAGGCATATTGATGCTATTTTCGCCCAGGGTTGTTCGGACCACCGAATCCAACACGGTCGGCTGAATCCTGGATTCGATAGGCAGCCGGCCAACAGCGGACAATTCTTCGAGCACGCTGCTGATAATCCTGGTTCGATTCATTCCTGAGAACGATCTTGCCACCAAGCGGCCCGGCTTGCTTGACACGATCATCATGTTGTGGTTGGCCCCATCAGACGTAAAATTGTAAATCCGGCCTTCCGCATCAGCGGCCGTCGTGTCTAACTCCAGTTCGTACTCCCCGGCCGGCTTGAATTCATTGATCAATTCACTGATTTCTTCCCCGCGCAGATTGAGAACTCGCAAACGAACATGCTGTGGTTCTTGCAAAGTGAAATACACCTTCCCGTCCCTAATCTTGAAATCTCCAGGCGGTCTGCTATAACCCTCAAAGATGAAGTCACTATCCGGCGTTGCCCGTTCCGACAGGCTCACATCGACATTTTGATGCACCGCCAGGGAGTCGTCCCCGGATTCGGTTTTCATCATGACCCTGAAGACCTTGGACACCGCTTCAGTTGTCTCTAGTTTGTCGACCATACTGGCGAGAGCCGCATTGATGTTTTGGCGGAACGCCTGCGTTTTTAATTCAAACGCCTGCTTTAAGAAAATGGCTTGAAGGCATACGAGACCCACAAGCGACGCCGCGACGAGGACCGTGAGAACCGCTGTTGTCTTTTGTTTTCGTTTCATGCACTCAATTTAGCATATTATGTGATGCAAATCTGCATATTTAACATCTTTTAACACTTTCTAACACTCTTTAACTACATGATCTTGAATCATTCGATTAGTTTATATCGTCTTAAAACGTATCCTTGAGAAAGCTAAAGGAAAAATATCAACAGTCGGAGGAGCAATGTTTAGATATATTTCAAAATTCTTTCTCGCATTTGTTTTGCTGATGCTCTGTAACTTGCCAGGCCATGGCCAGGTAGCGCGCAGAATGCTCACCATCGAGGGCGATGCATTTCGTATTCCGGAACTCTCGGCCATCATCTCCGAGGAGGAAGATAAGGTCAAGGTGGTTATGGCAATGCCCACAGAGATGCGGCGCAAGGCATATAGGGATGTTGATCTTCAAGAGAGTGATATCGTTCTTTATCTCAATGGCAAGCGCATCAAAGCGGTCAAGGATTTTGAGGAAAAGTATGAATCGCTCGCAATCGGCGATACGGTACAAATCGGCA
Source organism: Bacteroidota bacterium (assembly GCA_030624545.1). Lineage (GTDB taxonomy): Bacteria > Zhuqueibacterota > JdFR-76 > JdFR-76 > DREG01 > JAUXJX01. Next base: position 3,439 of record JAUXJX010000280.1, read on the forward strand.
TTCGTCGTGACGAGGACAGATTCATCGTATCCTTCCCCAAGGCCGATCCAAAAGATTTGCCGCAAATGGGTGTAGTGAGAAGGGGCTCTGGTGAAGAAGGTGGCGAAGCCGAGGGAGGGAGGATTGTAATTCGAAGAGGGCCAGGTGAAGCGGGAGAAGCTGAGAATCTTACGCCGGTTCTCAGCCTTGGGGTGTTAATCGGACTCGCGGATGAGGCGGTCAAGGTTGTGGACGTCTTACCCATCCCGGACGTAGAAGATGTGGGCCTCCAAAAGGGAGATGTCATCAAGAAACTCAATGGCCAGGAAATCGAAAAAGTCGCTCAGTTTGAGGAACAATTCAAAAAAATAGGTGTTGGCGAGCAGGTGAATTTGGAATTCTTGCGAGACGGCAAAGAGATGAAGACTTCATTTCCGAAGCCCGAGTCTCGCGGAAATGTTATGATTCGAACCGGGAAACATTGAGAGATTGAATGTTTCATCACATTAGAATATCTGCAAAGAATGGCAAGGCCCTTTTAGCGTTTGCAATCGCACTAATCATATCGATTTGTGCGGCGGACTCAAGAGCGCAAGTCGGAATTCCCTTCAATCAGCGCGACGATCAATACCGGTTGCTTGGCCTGAAAAGGGCAAAGGAGGCTTATGAAGTGGCCAGGGACGAGTATGAGCGCAAAAAATCGATGTTTGAACAAAAGCTCATCTCCCAGTTGGAACTAG
>JAUXJX010000368.1 GCA_030624545.1 Bacteroidota bacterium
CGTCCCGGCCGACACATCCAAACACAACATCTCTTTCTGATTTCTCAGGTATAACTTTCCCCCGGCGAGGGTCGGCATGGTCCAACATTTACCCTTCAAGATTTGAGCGCTCGCCTTTTCCTTATATTCCGATGGGTCGGCCTCAACCAGCGCCAGCCTGCCGCGCTCGCCGAGAACGATCAGATGCCCATCGACAAAAAGCAGGGAACCCTTCTGAAAGCCCCGGGTTTTCCATTTTTCCTCACCTGTGGCTGCATCGATGCACTTGAAAATTGCGTTATCGAAGCCGAAAAGATGGTTGTCATGCAAAACCGAAGTATTGAAATGATTTTTCATCTTCTTGTTGCGCCAGACCGTTTCCACGTCGAGTTTTCCGCTCTTTCCTTTGATTTGGATCACCGCCGCGCCAACGCCGTAATTGGTCGAAATAAAGACTTTGTCCGGCGAAATAAAAATGGGAATGGCGATATTTGCATTATAGGAAGTCTTCCAGGGATAGTCCCATAGAAGTTCTCCATTCTCCGAAGCAACGGAATGAAGACCGCTTGCGCTGAAGAACAGAACCTGCCGCGTGCCGTTGACGGTGATAGCCAGAGGCGATGAATAGGCCGGTCTATCGGTTTGTGAGGACCAGATCACATCCCCGGTTTTCTTGTTGAAAGCCATGAAACCAAAGTTGGGCCTTCCGCCTACCTGAACCAGAAGCATGTCGCCTTCCACCAGGGGCGAAGAGGAATAACCCCATCGAGGCGTTCTGCTGCCGTATTCCATAACGAGACTTCTGCTCCAGACGCGTTTGCCGGACTCAACATCGACAGCGTGCAGATCTCCATAGGCCCCTGCTGCATAAACTACCTGACCATCGACGGTTGGGCAGGATCGCGGTCCATCGCCCTGGTCGTTTCTGAATCGCCGGCCTATCTTATAACGCCATACCTCTTTTCCTGTAGAGGCTATCAAACAAAACAAGACCTCGTCATCACCTTCCGACCACATGGTATAGAGCTTGCCATTTGAAATGGCAATCGATGAATAACCATAACCGACCGCAACCCGCCAGACAACATTGGGGCCATTTTCCGGCCAATTCTTTAAGATTCCCTTTTCGCTGGAGATACCGTCCCGGTTCGGGCCGCGCCATTGCGGCCAGTCATTGGTTTGGGCAGGCATGGAGTTGAAGCCCTGCAAAATTTCATTCGTCACAATGATTAACGCAGAAAGACAAGTGATGCAAATCAGCAAGAATTTGGCTGTTCTTGATTTCTTACTCATTTGAATGTCTCCTCCTATTTTGTCGGAGTACACCCCCCTTGGTCCCCTCGAGGGGGGATTTGGGGAGTGTGCCTCAAAAATAAACTACTTGTTTAAAATTCCCATTCTTCGCGTCCTTCGCGTCACTTCGCGGCTATTCTTTGACAAATGACATCATATCAACCTGTGCCGGACTCTCGAATACCGACTCCGGAAGTTCGTCAAACACAGCGATGTCGCTATGCTTGCGGCGGCCGCGATCATCTGAAAGCAGAATGCTGCCATGTTTCTTCCAGTTTTGCCAAGGCATGGTCCAGCTCGGCTTTTCATCCGATGCATTGCGATAGAAAGACCATGCTCCAACCAGTAAACTTTCGTTGTCAACATATACATCGTATTTGTTTTGAGGTGTCCTGCCAACATCCTTGAATGTTAATTCCAAATGATAGGCGGGCTTGCCGTTTTCCAGTTTGCCTTCACCCTTGTATTTCAAGGTAACTCCCGAGTCCTTCAGCTTGTAAGGCATGAAAACCCAATATGAATCGTTGATCCATGCAGCATGACCCCGATCCAGGTATTTGGCCAAAGAGTCCGGGTCGGTGACTTCCTCCCCGGTCTGCCAAACCCTACCTTTTTTTGTGTGAATATTCATGAGAGTTGTGCGCTCGCCCGACTCAAACCGTATGTTGCCGGTCCATTTGTCCCACACGTGCAGCCGCCGTCCAAAGAACCGCCAGGTAACATATCTTGTATTGTCCCAGTTCTTCCTTCCGCCCATGCTTTTCATCACCCGGTCCGCGATCTCGATGGCCTCGGCGTCCGAATCCTCCAGGTTGAATCCGGGCAGAGCTGGGTTTTCACCTGATTGTGCCAGCCCTTGGGTTGGAAAGACAAAAGATACAAGGATGGCTGCCAAGACAAAGATTGAATAATTTGAAAAAGAACGTTTGCGCATCTTTCCTTCTCCCAATTGAAACTGCTCACTAAGGATTGAATTCAGTATTCAGAAATCCCTCAAGTGTATCGAGAATTTCGATACCTCGCTTCGTAGAATTCCGGCAACAGCCCATCAACCCGCAATAAACCCTTCCTCGTCAGTTTGATTTCATTCTCATTAAAATCAAGCATTCCTTCGCTCCTCAGCTTTTCATAGGCCGGGCGGAATTCCGACAGGATATTTACGTCAAATTTACTTTGGAAATATTGGGGATCAACTCTGCCAAGTTTTGTTTGAAGGATTAGCTCGCGGGTCAGCCGGTCCCTTTCCGTAGTTGGAAAGGCGCGATTTAGCGGCAGCTTTCCCATTCTTACCTTCTCGATATATTCACCCCAATTGGAACTGTTCTGAACATGAACGCCGCTCAAATGCCCGAATGACGCCACACCGGTAGAAACTATATCACCGCCATGCCACAGTGCGTCACGATACACAAACGTTCGATTTTTTCCCTTTCTTACCATAGTGTACGCACTGGAAATTTCGTATCCTGCAGCCGTCAGTTCTTCGATGGCATAGTCATTCCATTCCCGCTTGGTTGGCCAGTCAGCGACGACCTGCGTCTCTTTACCGTCCATAATCTGCTTAGAATATAGCGTGTTGAAGGGCAATTCCATCTGGTAAGTCGTTACGCTGTCGGCGTCATAATCGATGGCCTTCCGAACGGTCTCCTTCCAGGTGTCCCAGGTCTCACCTACCATGCCCGCAATTAGGTCGATATTGAGCAGATCGAAACCAAGCTCCTTGACCCATGGCTTGACCCTTTCTATCTCTTTGGTGAGATGGGCCCTGCCATTTTCTTGAAGAATCTCGTCGTTGAAGTTCTCAATCCCAAGGCTCAATCGTGTCACGCCGATTTCTTTGATGGTTTCCAGCTTGGATTGAGTTAGCGTGCCGGGCTCACATTCAAACGCCACCTCTTCCAGATTGTCCCAGGGCATGGCGGCCTTGGCACGGTCTACAAGAGATTGCAAATGTTTGGTGCTGATAAAGGAGGGCGTCCCGCCGCCAAAATAGATGTGGTTGAGCGGCCGGTTGATTATTGCAGGCATCTCGGCGTAGAGCTCTACCTCTGCGGCCAATGCGTCTAAATAGGTTTGGATTTCATCGCTGTTCTTCCCGGTGTAGACCTTGAAGTAGCAGAACTTGCAGCGCTTGCGGCAAAAGGGGATATGAAAATAGAGGCCCATGGGTACATCAGGCTTTGGGGACGAGTGAAGGCTTTTATCGAACTCTGCAACATAATCCGGTTTCCAGAATGAATAGGCAGGATA
>JAUXJX010000307.1 GCA_030624545.1 Bacteroidota bacterium
GAGCAAAGCATTAAAAACAATACCTTATGGTCAATGGATATTGAGATAGAGTCCTTTTAACAAAATTCGTTTTAAGTTCCTTTCTCTTGGCGATCTTGGCGCCTTGGCGGTGAGATTTTGTGAATAATTAAGGCTATGCGAATAATGTCAAGAAGGTTAGAATTCCCAGTTCAGATCCAGGGAGAAAATCGAGCTGCGGGAGTCGTTATTCTCTATTTCCCTGTCTCTGTTCAGGTCGTGCTGCATCACGGCTGTTACCTCGAAACGGGAGAACAATTGGTAAGAAATATACATGAGGGTACTGTTTTCGGCTCGATCCGTATAGAGGCTGAACCCGGGAATGGGAATGTCGGGGGCGTCCGGATACGATTCCAACCGAAATGTGTGGCTGATGGTGAAGAGCAAGTTTCTGTAATTAAAATAGTCGACCGAGACGGTTATTCCCTGGGAGGAGAGGTTTTCATTTAAGAAAAAATCGGTCTCCTGCGTATCCGTCTTATTAAATTCCTTGGTCTCTCTAATGTAATGGACGCCCAGTGAAAGCTGCCTGGAGAAATCAAAGGAAAAGCCGGGCTCAAGGCGAAAAAACAGAAAATCCGGCGTAAACAAGGCCGATAAAGGATAGTCCCGAATAATTGCTTCCCCCACAAATTTAAGGGTGATGTTTTTGAAAATGTTCTGTCTGAGATTCAGAGAAGCATAGTGTTGTTGAAAATCAGCAAGAAATGTCGAGTCTGAGCTAACCTGGGTGTAGTCCATCTCTCGAAATTGGTACCAGGTCATGATGGAAGTCTTCCCGACGCCGAGAAGCGAGTGCTGAAAATCGACACGCTGATCCAGATAGTCATATGCGGTAAAAGTCCTTTGTCTTCGCCGGTCGACATCGTATCCCAAGGAAAAACGGCTCTTCCAAAAATTCGCAAGTCTCAACGCCGCCTGAAATTCGTTCCGCCAGTATGTCGGGAAGGATTCTGTTTCATTTCTATGATTGCGATATTGGAATTCATCTCCGAATGAAAAGTCTACATATTTGCCTAAATCTTTATTTATCTGAATATTAGAAGTGCTCTGCCAATACTGGATGGGGTAACTTCTCTGGTAGTCCAGACCGTCCCATCGCTGATCGAACTGGAGGACCCATCCTGCCAAATTCGATCTGCTGAAGCTGGAAAGGGCCTCCCAAATCGTATAATCGCGGCTATACTTAACCTTGCCGCCGAATTCGATTTCGTGGTGATTTGGCCGGAACTGATTCCAGCGCAGACTGACCCCGGTGAACGGATTGTTTAAGCTCTCAAGAAACGTGCTGTCACTGGCGCCAAATGTGAGATTATACTGTTGTTCGCTGAAATCCATTCCGATATTGACTGCTTTGGTAAAGGACCGGGTTGCCAGTTTCGAGGTATCAATCAAGAGGGAACCGGTATTATCGGAGGAAGTCGTGTCTCGTGTTTCATCGACTGCCGCGAACAACTCACTCACATAAATTAGAGCAAGATCGTAATCCCCGGAAGCAGCGGCTTCCTGTGCGAACTGTTTCAATTCGATCAAATCGGCAAAATTATCATGCAAAGACAAATCCGACCAGATCATTTCGAGTTTTAGAGCCTGGATCTCATAAATCAGTGCAGCATCGACTGAGCCGCTTTCGCTTTCAGAATCTTGATTATTTACTTTCTGGGAGATTTGTGCTGCTAGTTGGGAGCACTCAACCAGTAAACCAAATAGTAGGAGGACGAACCAGGCTTTGACGCGGGGAACGAATTGCATAAGCCCAAGCATTCTGGGTCATGAACCTATGTCTGCGAGATGTTTCTCTATTCGTTCGAGAAGCTGAATCCCGACCCTTGAATTTTCCAACAGCACCAGGTATTGCCCTGACGCCTCTGCTTTTACCGCAGCCTGGTAGATGTCATCGACGAGGTTGAGCCAGGCCTGGCTATAAGCATCCGGATCACCTGAAAATAATACGGCCAGATCCGATCTTTTCTGTTCGAAGCTGGCAAAACTTGATAGAGCTTCTTGCTTGAGGTTTTCGTATCCTCGATCTCGCGATAATGCTGACTTCGCCGTCAGCGCAAATCTTGTTGCAGCATACAAACTGGCAGCCGCGACTGCAGCGCGGCCATTTTGGTGAGCTCGCTCGCCTCTGTTCAGATATTGGCGCGCAAGATCCAGCAGTCTCGCCGCGCGTGGATTATCTTTCTCGTTTAGTCGATCACCGAGGGAAGAAATCAAATCGCGCAGCAACTCAATTTCATGCTCAAGCCGTGTCGAGGCTTTTCCTTCTCCTCTATCGGGGATCTGCCTGACTCGTTCAAGAATAGTCCGGGCCAGCTTTGCCTTCTGAATAGCCTGCGAATAGTCACCGGTCTGAAAGGAGCGCATTGCATCAGAGTAGACCTTCTGAGCCTGGCTATACAGCCTGTATTGGCGGGATTGCCTGGCGGATTCTATGGATCTTTCAACGGAACGCAATAATTCGAGGGTATTGTTCAATTCTTCTCGAGCGAGCTTTTCCAGGTTGACTCCGGCCACATCTGTCACGCCTGCCAATGCGGATCCACAAATATCAATCGCGCGAAGCAGAAGCCGCGTTCCCCAGCGAAAATGTTCATTGGCAATTTGAATGTTACCCCTGGAGTATGCAGATTCTGCTTTTTTCCGCTGGCCCAGTGCCTGATTGTACAGTTCCTGGCAAAGATTCCTCTCTTTGCTCCGCACGATACTCGTCCGGTCATGGGAAATAATATTCTGAACGCGTCGAAGAAGCCGTTCAAAGTTGGCCTTTTCTTCGTTAAATATTTGAGCAAGGCTGGTGCCGCCGCTCGCGGAAAGCAGATCCAGAACCTTATTGACATTAAATAATGCGACACGGTATAACTCGACAGCCTTTGCTACATTACGATTATGGATTGCCGTTTCAGCCAGGTTTTTGCTTTTCTGAGCCTGCTGCAACAGCTTCTGGGCGTCCGGACGAAAGTGCTTGCGCAGCAGCTCTTCCGCACGACGGAGCTTTTCTTCAAGCTGCTCCCTCAGGCTGACAATGGGTCCGGCTAGCACAGATCGCATCCCCACATCGATCAACATTCGGGCCGCGTACGCTTCCTGCTGGGCCAATCTCTTCTGTTTGTTTTGAACTGCCTGCACAGCTTTGCGGATGTGGATCTCGATTCTGTGAATGAGCTCCTCAAGCCTCTCATCCGGAAACTGCTTATTCAGTTCTTTGAGAAATTCCAATTGCTGCTGCAAATGTGTGATCGTTTGGCGCACGTCCGCCAAACCGACAGCGGGTTGCTGAGCGTCAAGTGTCCCCGCAAACAGAAGGCAAAGAATCGAGAGAAAAAGGATCCTATTTACTATAGACCTGTTCATCACTAATAAACCTCGTGCACCTACCGCCAATGACCTTTAACCCAAACATGGCCACGACGCGTTTTTTTCCAGTGACCCGCGACCCAGGTTTTACCTTTTTTCGGTTTCACCCACCGTCCCGATGCCCATACGTACGACCTGCCGTTCCACCGCCAATATCCGGCAATCCATACGGCGTTTGCAAACAGCCTGGCCGGGCGAACTTCCGTTCTTGCCGGCGGGGGTGCGGTTCTCACATATACCGCTCGCGAAGCACAGCCCTCAGCTCCCAGCGCCAGGAGGCCGGCCATCGCGAGCAACAGGATGCCTTTTTTGGGATTCATTTCAGTTCTCCTCGATTTTTTCATAAAATTTAAACGATCAGCCACGCATAAGCAAGCCAAGTTTCATTGAGCATCCGTAGCAAAATTTTGGCGCCCCCATGGCTGAGGGGGCGCCTATTGAATCTTCAGCTAACGCATTAGGGTCATTTTGTGAACTTGCTCAAAGATCACGCTGCTGCCATTCTTCACTTTAATGCTGTAGAAGTAGATTCCCGAAGGAACCTGATTCTGTGCTCTATTCAGCCCATTCCAATTGACTGCATGATTGC
>JAUXJX010000424.1 GCA_030624545.1 Bacteroidota bacterium
ATTGCCTCCGGAATGAAAGCGGACTCAATCACGTGAAGGACACAAGCCCGCTTCGGGCATTCATAGCTGACCGGTCCGATTTCCGTCATGCCGTGATGGTCGTAGACACGTGCGCCCGGCCAGCTCTTTTCGATGCGACTGCGTGTAGCAGGGATACTCGAGCCTGGCTCACCGCCTGTAATGATCGCCCTAATGCTCGACCGTCCGAGATCGATGTTCTCTTCCTCTGCGACATCCGCCAGGCGGATGGCATAGGTCGGCGTGCAGCATAATATTTTCACTTGATTGTCGAGGATTGCCTGCAACCTTGCGACGCTGCTCATGCCGCCACCAGGAATGCAGAGACAGCCTAACTTTTGCGCCGCATCAAAGCCGACCCAGAAGCCGAGAAATGGGCCGAATGAAAAGGCGAAAAACACGGGTTCTCCGGCCTCTGCTTTTGCGACACGAAGAACCTGCATCCAATTCTCCACCATCCACGCCCAGCTTTCGGGGGTATCCAGCCAGCGCAAGGGAGTGCCGGTTGTGGCGCTGGTCTGGCTGAATCGCGTATATCTTTCCAGGGGATAGGTTAAATTTGTGCCATATGGCGGATGCTTGGCCTGATCCTCGACAACCTCTTCTTTTGTGGTAAAGGGGAATGAGCTGAAGAATTCACTCAACCCGGCCAGGGGAAGCCTCACGCCTGCATCTTTCATTTTCCTCGAATAAAATGGATTGGACTGATGCAGCGTGGAAAGCAGCTTGCTTAATCTGGCAAGCTGATCGGCCTCAAGTGTTTTTCGGTTCGGGCTGCTATTCATTGATCGGACTTTCCTGAACGACCTCCGTCTGGGATTTGCCGGCTGAGGCAGGGCCGGGTCGATATAGCGTTACGAGACAGCCGCCAAGCGCGGCAAGCAAGATTCCCACTACGAACTGCCAGCGCAGGTTACCCAGTCCACCAGGTGGCGGATGCATGAGAAAAACGGTCACCGCATTTACTATTGGCGCCCCCGCGAAGATTATGGACATAACCACAGCAGGAGAGCCTTTTGCCCCAAATGCCAGCAAAACGCAAAAAGCCCCGATAGCGCCCACGGCTCCGGCCAGCAGCGACCAGGTCAGCCCTTTCATGGGAAAGGACCAGTCAGAGCCGCTCACCAACATCATTATGAGGGAGCCGATGATCGCTACGATAAGGTATGCAATTCCGACAAAAAAGAATGCCTTATATCGACCATTAACAGGATCTGCCATGAATGTCTGGCCTGAATGCAAAAACACGCCATACAGCCCCCAACTGGCGACCGTCATCATTGCAAATGCAAGCCACATAAAACTCTGCGGGTTGGCGTTCATATTTCCCATACGGAATCCTCTCCTATGAAAGTAGTTCTTGAGGCGCTATGTCAATTTTCCCGGCTATTTCCGAAGGAATGGCGGTGGCGCCGGCAATTCTTCCATGCTCGTCGAAATTGATACACACTGCGGTCACTCGTCCCCACGCTATTTCTGTGGACGGACGGCCGCTCGTAATTTTCCTGAAAATGAATTTGTAGGTTATGGATTTCTTCTTAATCTCTTTGATCAGCAGATGGATCTCCACCCGGTCTTCAAATCGCAGGGGCTCTTTGTAGTGGCATTCCACGTGCACCCGCGGCCAGCCGATTTCAGGAACCGGATTTCCTGCGTGAATAGACAGACCCAGCGACCTGAAAAAGGCATGCTCGGTCATTTCCATATAGCGAAAATAATTGGAAAAATGCAGAATGCCGGCAGCGTCGGTTTCTGCAAATTCGACCCTTTTTATAAATTTGAATTCAAATGCCATGATTAATATGGAACGCAGATACCGCGGATTGAACGGATTTGCGCAGATCAAATCAAGCTAATGACTGCTCAAATGTTATCCGTGTACATCCGCCTAATCCGTGTCATCCGTGTTCCATTATTTGAAATAAATCTCATACTAACAATGGCCGGCCATGCGGTAAGTTTTCCGGTACCCGTGCAAACTCCGACACAGCCTTAAAGAGCGGGTCGAAATCCTTGAAGAGATTTCCGATCAACCCATCCGTCACATCTGACCTCAAATCCGGATATTTTTCGAAAAGTCGACGAAAACTAAATTCTTTGTCATAAAACGCATACACCAGCTTGCGCATGGCCTCGATTCCAGCGCAGACTTTTTCGCCATATTCAATGAACGCTTGGGATGACACATCACCGGCTGAGAGCGCTTCCTCCACGGCGTCGGCCGCAAGCTCTCCGCCCAACAGCGCCAGGAATACACCGGATGAAAAAACGGGATCCAGGAAGGCAAAGGCATCGCCCGTAAGGACGAGGCCATTGGCCGCGCAGTATTTTGAGCGATAAGAATAGTCGCCGGTAACCCGGTATGGCCCATCGTGACGCCCGGCTGCAAGGTGTCGCTCGATCCACGAATTTTTCAGCACTTCCCGCTTGAAAATGATCTCAGGGTCCCGGATTTCTTTGTAGAGATAATCCTTATCCGCGACAATGCCGACACTTACCAGATCATCAGGAAGAGGAACATACCAAAACCAGCCTTTCTCCGGCAGATAGGCGATAGTAGTCGCTCCTTCGTCCAGCCCGGAGTCCCGCATCGCCCCGCGATAATACGTCCATATGGAGACCTTCTCCAGGTAGGGATCTCGCACGCGCCAGCCATTACGCAGGATCGACAGGCTTTCCCGGCCGCTCGCGTCAATGGTGATTGGCGCATGAAATTCGACAACACTGCCGTTTTCGTCCTGTGCTTTCACGCCGACAACGGCTCCGTTCTCCTCAAGAAGATCCCTTACTCTGATTCCTTCGATGACCTCTGCTCCCTTTTCTCGAGCATTATCCACCAAAATCTGGTCAAACTCGCTGCGCAGAACCTGCCAGGTTGTGGATGCATCGTGATCGAAATGCTGGAAGAAGTAAAACGGATCTGAGACTTTGCCTGCCATGCTTACAAATTGGACACTGTACTTTTTGGTGAAATGCAAGGATCTTATCTTATCGATCAGTCCGAGGCGCTGAAGTGGAAAATAGCAATATGGAATCATCGATTCTCCGATGCGGTAACGGGGAAATTTCTCCTTCTCCAGCACCGCGACCCGCCTGCCATTTTCGGCCAGGATGGCTGCGGCCGTGGAGCCGGCCGGACCTGCACCGATTACGATCG
>JAUXJX010000382.1 GCA_030624545.1 Bacteroidota bacterium
AACAAAAACAAGGAGATTGATCATGTCTAATATTAACCCGATCCGGCTGGGACTGATCTGGCAGAGATTGAACGGAGTGATTGATGAAGTCGCAGAAACCTTCATCCGCACCTCCTTTTCATCGGTAGTCCGTGAAAACTCCGATATGGCTTTCAGCTTACTGGATCGGCAAGGGCGGCAATTTGTTCAGACGCGCAGAAGCATTCCTTCTTTCATCGGGACATTGCCTCGAACTCTGCGGGCGATGTTGGAAAAATTTCCGATAGAATGCTTGGATGAAGGGGATGTTTTGATCTCTAATGATGCCTGGTTAGGAACAGGACACTTGAACGACATCACAATGGTTTTCCCAATATTCCGGACGGGGAAAGTCATCGCTTTTGCGGGTAGCACGGCGCATTCTGTCGATATTGGAGGCACGCCTTCCCCCACCGCGAAAGATTGTTATGAAGAGGGAATTTGCATTCCCATCTCAAAAATTCTGCAAAAGGGCCTCGAAAACCAAATAGTGATCGATTTTTTGTATGCCAATCTTCGCGGCTTTGATGAAACCATCGGAGACATCCGTGCGCAATTTGCCGCGTATAAAATTGCATCAGGCAAGTTATTTCAACTGCTGGATGAAGAAGGGATTGAAGATCTCGATGAAGTGATTGATGAAATTCTCAATCGTTCCGAACAAAGCATGCGGGGGATTATTAAGGCGATCCCGGACGGAGTCTACCAAGATAACATGACGGTTGACGGCTTTGACCAACCCGTGACGATCCAATGTGCTGTCACGGTTCAAGAGGAAACCATTACGGTTGACTTTAGCGGAACCTCCTGGCAAATTCCCTGGCCGGTAAATTGTGTGATGAATTATACCTACGCCTATGCTTGTTATGCGCTCAAATGTATTTTGGACCCGACTGCTCCCAATAATGATGGTTCCTTTCGTCCCATCACGATTATTGCCCCTGAAGGCTGTCTCTTGAACGCAAAACGCCCGGCCCCGGTTTGGGGACGGCATTTATCCGGACATTATGTTCCTCCTGCAATCTATGGTGCGCTTTCAGCCGTCTTGCCGGACAAAGTGATTGCCGAATCCGGTTCTCCTCTTTGGAGCATTTATTTCACAGGAAATAACGAAAATGGTCAGTCCTTTGTCAGAATGTTTTTTATCAATGGCGGGCATGGCGCACGGCCTCAAGGGGATGGCCCCGGTTGCCTGAGCTTCCCGAGCAATGTGTCGAATCAACCTATTGAACAATTCGAACATCAGCTCCCTCTGCTGGTTTCCGAAAAAGCATTGATCCCTGATTCGGCAGGAGCAGGAAAATATCGAGGAGGGCCGGCCCAACGCGTCTCCTTCAAATCAGTGGCCAGTCAACCTCTTTCATTTACGATTCGGCACGAACGTATCAAATACCCACCACGGGGATTATTTGGCGGACTCCCAGGAAGAGTCGGGGCCGATTTAGTCAATGGTGAAAAAATTCCTGCAAAAATCAAAATGGATCTCAATCCTGGAGATGTTGCTACCTTTGAAACCGCTGGAGGCGGAGGAATGTTTCCTCCTCGAGAACGCAGCCCGGAAGCCATTCAAAGAGATATCAAATCCGGTTTGATCACGGCGAAATTTGCAAAAGAATATTATGGATATGAAGAAGAACTGTGAAATGAACATGAAAGAAAACAATTATCGAATCGGTGTTGATATTGGAGGCACTTTTACGGATCTTGTCTTATTTGACACCGAGAAAAGTACCCTCTATAACGAGAAAGTCCTGACAACTCCTGACGATCCTTCTCAAGCTGTCTTGGCAGGGATCTCAAAAATTTTGACTCAAAACAATATCAAAGCGGCCCACATCGAAAACGTGATCCACGGAACAACCTTGGTGGCCAATGCTCTGATTGAACGAAAAGGCGTCAAAACCGCCTTGGTGACGACGGAAGGTTTTCGCGATGTTCTGGAGATTGGACGGGAATGGCGTTATGACCTCTTTGATCTGACTTTGGAAATGCCTCTTCCCCTAGTTTCTCGCGAACTTCGCTTTGAACTGCCGGAACGAGTTCGTGCCGATGGCAGTATTGAAAATCCGTTAGACGAAGAAGCAGCGATCAGATTGGCAAAACAACTGAATCAATCTGATATCGTGGCTGTCGCGGTTGTCTTTATTCATGCCTACAAAAATCCGATTCATGAGCACAAAGTCAAAGAAATTTTTAAGCAGCATGCGCCTCGTTTGACACTCTGCCTCTCGTATGAAGTCAGCCCTGAGATTGGTGAATATGAACGTTCTTCAACCACAGTCGCCAATGCTTATGTGCAACCGATTTTCAAGAAATATGTCCAGGAATTGGGCAGTGGTATTCGAAAGATGGGCATCGACCATGATTTATTTTTGATGCTCTCTGATGGTGGTACAGTGCATCAACGTGCAGCTATCGAATACCCGATTCGTCTGATTCAATCCGGTCCTGCCGGGGGAGCACAAGCAGCGACTTTGTATGGGAAATTGTCTCAACGGCAAAACCTCCTCTGTTTCGACATGGGAGGAACCACTGCAAAAACTTGCTTGATTGAAAATGGGAAACCCAATCGAACCACTGATTTTGAAGTGGCACGGATCTTTCGATTTGCTAAAGGAAGTGGCTTGCCTCTCCAGGTTCCGGTGGTCGATATGATTGAAATTGGTGCGGGAGGCGGGAGTATTGCTCAGCTGAACCGGATGGGCTTGATTCAAGTCGGACCGGAAAGTGCCGGATCGAAACCCGGACCCGCCTGTTATGGCCAGGGGGGAGAAATCCCGACCGTCACCGATGCCGATTTAATCCTTGGCTACCTTGATGCCGGAAACTTCCTCGGGGGAGACATGCCCTTGCATCTTGATGCTGCCAAAATTGCGGTCAAACGCCATATTGCAGAGCCTTTGGGATTGTCTGTGGTTGATGCGGCATGGGGAATTCATGAAACCGTCACTGAAAACATGGCGCAAGCAGCCACCATTCATGCGTTGGAAAAAGGGAGAAAAGTTGATAGTTTCACCATTGTCCCTATCGGAGGAGCTGGTCCTGTGCATGCGTGCAGTCTCGCCAATAAAATGTCGATCAAAAAACTGATTTGCCCTCTTGGTGCAGGAGTGGCTTCTGCTCTGGGATTACTGGCCTCTCCGACTTCTTTCGAATTTGTTCAGGCGGATTTGCAGCGTTTAGAACAATTGGAATTTGAAGAAATCAATCAGATTCTCGCACAATTGGAAAAACGTGGCCGTCGCTTGTTGGCTCAATCCGGAGTTGTAGAGGGAGAGATGCAAGCCTCGTTCAGTGCGCTGATGCGATATTCAGGGCAAGGGTATGAAGTTGAAGTTCCTATTTCAGACGAAATCAAAACCTCAGAAAACAAGGAACATCTCTCTAAAGCATTTGTCAAAGTGTATGGAGATCTTTATGGGAGGACAGAATCGATGCCTCCTGAAGT
>JAUXJX010000082.1 GCA_030624545.1 Bacteroidota bacterium
GCCTTAAGCACAACCGTATAAGTTCCGGGCGAAACGAAAGGTCCTTGCGGTTCAACCGGACGCGGCAATTGCGGGAGAATGTCCTTCGACTTAACCAATCCCTTTGTGGGCTCGTCGTCTTCCCGATACTGTGGCGGCTCGTGACGCAAGTCCCAATGCATGCGATGGATGACGTCTGACGCCCCCGGACCGCTGAGTCGCCGTACAGCCTCACCGGCGCCGTTTTGAATCTCGACTTCAACCGAGTCAACCGACTCGCTTAGCACGTAATGAATGAGGGCGCCGGATGGAGGATTCTCACCGTTGAAAGCAAATTGGCCGCGATAAGAGGTGGATTTCCAATAGTGAAACATCGTCGCCGGTTGGATGGAGAAAAGATGCGAAGGCGAATCTGTTGCGCCCGCGGCCCACTCAACGAGCGGAGTCAGGTCATCCAGAATCCAGATGCTGCGTCCATGAGTGGCGACGATAAGATCATTATCCCGCGGATGTATCTTCAGATCGTCATAAAGAGTTGTGGGTAGATTAGAATCGAATTTGACCCATTCCCGGCCCGCGGTCGTTGACACAAAGAGCGCGTGCTCCGTCCCGAGAAACAGCAGGTTTGGATTATCCGGATGTTCGATGATAACGTTTACCGATCCATCTTCAGGAAGGCCCTTGGTCAGCTTGGTCCAACTCCGGCCGAAGTCGGTTGTCTTGAGGACATGGGGTGCCCAATCCCCGTCTCGATGTGCGTCAAAAGTCACATAAGCAGTGCCTTGCGCCTCCACAGAAGCTATCACACGACTTACATAAGTGCCTTCATTGACCCCATCAATATTCCCGGCAACGTTCGTCCAACTTTTCCCACCGTCCCGGGAAACCTGCACATTACCGTCATCGGTGCCGACCCATAAGATGTTTGCATCAAGCGGCGATTCGGCGATGGTTATGATCTCCCCATAGCTGGATGTGCCGTCGTTTTTGGACAACAGCTTCTCCTTGCCCTGCACGCCCATCAGGAACAAGGAGTCTCGTTCGACCTGGCGGGTTAAGTCCTGGGTGCGTTCCCAGGTTAGACCACGATCACGTGAAATAAAGAGTCGATTGCCGCCAAAATAGACCGTACCCGGATCGTGTTGAGATATTAAGCTGGGCGTCACCCAGTCGAAGCGGTACGGCTTTTCATTCTCCGGTGGGTACGGCTGGATATCCAACCTGTCACCGGTTTCGCCATCCAACCGGGTGAGATTGCCATTTTGCGCGTTGGTGTAGACATAGCGAGTGCTGGTTGGATCCGGCTGGTGGTACATACCGTCACCGAAACCAATTTGCTTCCAGTCGTCGTTGATGATGCCAATCCAGCGGCGCGTAGCGCTGGGGCCGACCCAGGAATGGTTGTCCTGCATACCGCCGTAAATGCGATAGGGAGTGCTCATATCAAAACCGATAGCATAAAACTGACCGATGGGAAAGTTGTTGATGTGGCGGTAGGTCTCGCCCCGGTCCCAGGTCTCATGCAAGCCGGCGTCGCCGGCCAGGTAAAAGTGCTCCGGGTTGCCAGGGTTGATCCATAATGTGTGATGGTCGCTGTGAACACCTACGTCATAGGTTGGCCGGGTTGGCATCTGGCGGAAGGTCTGGCCGCCATCTGCGCTCATAAAAAACTCAGTAGCGAGGACATAGACGCGATTCTCATCCGTCGGATCGACAAAGATTTTGCTGTAGTACATCGGCCTGGGGTTAAGGTCGTTTACCTTGCTCCAGGTTTTTCCTCTATCCTGCGTTCGATAGACGCCGCTCTCCTTGGCATGCTGAATGATGGCGTAAAGCACCTTCGGATTTGATTCGGCAATTGCCAATCCAATGCGCCCTTTATCGCCATCCGGAATGCCCTCGCTAAGTTTTTTCCAGTTCTTGCCGCCGTTGGTGGTTTTGTAGATGCCACTGCCCGGCCCGCCACCGTTGAAACCCCAGGTTCGGCGCAGACGCTGATAGGCTGCAGCATACAGGGTATTTGGTTTCGAAGGATCCATCACAAGATCGACAGCGCCGGTCAGCGAATCGACGTATAGAACCTTTGTCCAATTGTTGCCGCCATCGGTCGTCTTAAATACGCCGCGCTCCGGATTCTCCTGCCAGAGATTCCCCAGCGCTGCAACATAGGCTACTTCCGGCTTTTTTGGATGAATCCTGACCTTTCCAATGTGCCTGGTCTCGACAAGGCCTGTATGCTTCCAGGTCTCCCCGCCATCTTTGGATAGGTACACACCATTGCCCCAGGAGGTGCTTTGCCGGTTATTTTGTTCACCTGTACCTGCCCAGACGATGTCAGGATTTGAAGCAGAAATTGCCAGATCGCCAAAAGTGCTGACGGGCATATCGTCAAAGATCGGTTTCCAGGTGGTGCCTTTATTGGTCGACTTCCAGATTCCGCCCGAGGCTGTCGCAACATAGATCGTGCTTGGATCCCCGGGAAGGGCTTCCACATCATGGACTCGCCCGCCTGTAACGGCGGGGCCGATGCAGCGAAAATGCAGCTCACTCAGCAGTTTGGAAGTGAGCGGCTTGGGCTGAGCCTCGACCGGAATAGGTGCAATTTTGATCGTGAAGCCGACCAATATCAGCGCCAGCATTATTGGGTGTGTAGCTATCCTTACGATCCATCGGATCATAATCATCGTCCGGTTTCTCTTTTTCAAATCATTCATTCGATTCGTCTCCTTTGCATGGTTGTGCATCTAAGACTGTAAACCGCCGTCCCGACAAGAAAAATGAATTCTAGCTTCTCAATTCAATTTGCTTTATTATATCATTGAAAATGAAGTGGTGAAAAGGTAGAAAAACATACCAGTAGATTTTTCCGAAGAAACGCCGGGGCTCGTAATATGCCTGCACAGACAAACGGCTGCGGTCCGTTTCACGATCAATTCTGAATTCCAGCCATGCCATGCCGGGCAGCTTCATTTCGGCCCGCAAGAGAAGCAAATGGTCATTCTTGAGGGCTTCGACCCGCCAAAAGTCTATGACATCGTTGATTCTCAAGTTGGAGGATCTCCTTCTTCCCCGGGATATTCCAACTCCCATAACCATGCGATCGAAAGTACCCCTGAGCTTCCACATCCAGTTGCTGCCAAACCAGCCCTCGCTGCCTCCAATTTTGCAGATAGACCGGAACAGTGAGGATGCACTCTTTTCAGAAAGCAGCGAGTATGAGGTTGCGTAGTGCGGAGGCGCTTGGAGTTCGTGAAGCTTTATGGCCAGTTCGTGGGCCGGTGGATAAGCATCTGACCATCTTGTATGCACCTGATCCAGTTCTTCACGCGTCATGGCTCTCAGGATGGCTTCCTTAAATGTTGCCGGTTGAAGAGACAAGACGCGCCGAATATCATTGTTTCGGCAAACGGCCTCATTCTGGCGTGCCTCCAACAAGGTTCGAACAATCAAAGCGGGCACCGGGGTAATGAGACTCGCCGCGTAAGCATAGAAGCCTACATTGGACAAGGGCGATTTCACAAAAAGCCTCTTCTTGCCGAGAATATTGGCCAGAATCCTCAGCATCATTTCGTGAGTAAGAATCTCTTTCCCTCCGATATCGAAAGATTTCCCTTTGGTTTCGTCTATTTCCAGCACGCCGACAAGAATCTTGATTAGGTCACGGATGCTGATCGGCTGACATTTGTTCCTTGCCCAGCGCGGCGCAATAAGAATGGGAGATTTTCTGACAAGATGAGTCAGAAGCTCGTACGAGCGGCTCCCGGAGCCGATAATGGGAGCTACCCGCAGGACCGTGGTACTGACATTTGCGCCCTTTAGCGCCTGCGCCACATGTATCCTGCTTCTATGATGAGGCGACATTGAGAACTCGCTGTCACCAAGGGCTCCAACATAGATGATTCTCTTGAGCCCTCTCTGTTCCGCGGCTTTCCTAAAGTTGCTGGCTGCCCGGATGTCTGCTAACTGCAGTTTTTCCGTCTTGAGGAGATTGGAGTGGATGAGATAGTAGGCCGTGTGAATTCCCGCCAGAGCCTCTTTCAATCCATCGAGTTTCAGGGCATCCGCCACTACAATCTCGGCGTTGGGCCAGCGTTCCTCATGTTCAGGAGAGGCCGTTCTCACCATCACCCTGACATCATATCCCCTGGCCAGCAGCTCCGGAACCAATCGTCCCCCGATATAAGCGGTGGCGCCCGTCACCAAAATTTTGCCGATTTCCGGCTGAGGCCTGGTGAGCAGGTCATGACAAAAGAGATTTGAAACGTCCCAACTCATTTCTGCTTTGCTAATACCTGTTAGAATCTAAGACCGCAACGTTTGTGGCGACAGGCCCATCCTCCCTCTTCCGAAACCTTACCAAGAAGTGGTTACGCAATTCTGCATTCTATGATCCGAAACCGTCGAAAGTCTCAGGGCGTGTGTCCCAATTTCGTCGATCAGAGCCCTTAATTCGAGTGAGATGAGCATCCATTTTGCGGATTCGGGAGGACATTTTCTCCAGAAGACGAAAGGCTAAGGAGGGATCTTTTTGAATTCTGCTCAGTAAGGTTTTCTTGTCAACGGTAAGCACATGGACCTCGCCTTTAGCGCGCACTGTGGCTGAACGAGCCTCCCGCTCAAAAATCGTCATCTCTCCGAAAAAATCCCTTTCACCGAGCTCTGCCAGGAAAACCTCCTTGCCCTCCTTATGTCTATGAAGAACGACCGTTCCCGACTGGATGACGTACATAGAATCTCCTGGCTCCCCCTCGCTGACGATCGCGTCACCGTCATTGTACAGCGTCCCCAAGGCGCTTTTTCCCATGCTTTTGTCCTCTATTTTCAGCGTTTGTGAAAAGGCCAAGTTTCAATTACTGTTCCCCAGATGAAATTGCTGAGAAATGATGGATGTAATGTGCGCAAGAAGATATCTCGATATGGGGCGCTCCCGGTGAAAGTATCCCACAATACCACACTCATTCTTTTGGAATTTTTCTCTTTGCTTTGCTCCTTGCTTACCATTCGCAGAACTCCACGTTTTGCAGACCTTCGTTTTTGAATTTGGCGAGTGATGGCAAAAATCACCTTGCCAAATGTGTTGTCGTTATTAATGTCTTTGCAAGCTGGCCAGTAATGTCGCTTAAAATCCTCAGAAGATATGCCCTCAAGAACGGCGGTCGAAGCGGCGGCCTTTCCGGTTGTATATGCGGCGCCAATTCCATCTTTGTACAGTCGCGACACCGCACAATCGCCGACCAGCACTACCCTATCTGCAAAAGGCTTGGTAGATCTTTCCACGTAAATCTCCGGGAAACATTGACAGCAGTAGCCCTGGGACAGGTCTAAATCGGGAGGAAAGCACGCTCTTACATAGGGAGAATTCAAGAAGTCGGGTACGAACTTCTTGTCTATCTTCTCGCCTAGTAGACATAGCGTTACATGACTACCTTTGGGAATGAGGGCCGCGAATTTCAGCCGCGGAATGTTAAGCAATAAGACATGCATAGAGTTGCCGAAATACTTCTGCACAATGTCATGACCTAGGTGAAACTCGCAAATGAAAGTCTTGGTGCTCATGGGAGATTCATATCCTGTACCCAGCGCCTCAAAGAGCTTTGCACCGGAAGTGTTTAAACCCACTGATCCAACTACAAGATCATATTTTTTGGACAGCCCCTGTCTGGTTTCTACCACTGGCCGACCGTCGTCAAAGCTGATGCTATCCACGTAATCTTTTATGATCTGAGCCCCCATATCTTGGCTCAACTGCTGTAAAAACCTGTCGAAACTACTCCATTCAGCCTCTTTTGTTCCAAGCGGGCCGGCACCTCGATGGATTGCGGCGATCCTGTTTTCACGAAGGGGCGTTTCGATCTTCACGCTTCCAACGTCCATATGCAAAACGTAGGAATCAATCCCTCTCTGCACTACCGTGGGGGGTATATTGATACCTTCTGTTGCAAGAATTTGTACCAGGGACTCAGAGATAATTCCGCCACAGTGGTTGCATCCCGCGGGTCCATAACGTGAAAAGTCCTGGGGCTCATATATGTCAACGTGAACGTCCATACCTATACTTGCGGCCATGTCGAGAAGGAAATAGCTGAAAAAGGAACCCGCCGGGCCGCCGCCAATCACCGCCACTTGAGACCCATCGCCTAGTTTTAGATTGCGCGAATCATGAGCTGCAACTGGAGATAGCTTATGTTCAAGAGGTCGTTTTTCTTTCAGCACTGGCACCCTAGGCGCCTCCTTCATGCCGCGTTGGCAGACAAAGGGAATTGTGTTCAGCAGATATGCTGAGGGAGCACGGTTCTTGACACAATATCCATCATTTATAATGTCTCTGTTATCTGTTACCGGTTAGCAATGCCCAGATAGGGATACTAACCTGGATAATTCATAAACCACAGAGAACACAGAAATTAAGTTATTGTATTTATAGCAGTTAAAGAACAATCCCTTCAATTCAGATCAAAAACTCAGTTTTCACTCAGAGAGAAGCCATTTTCTTAATAACACTTTGATTCTTAATGATTAAAGATCTTTTGTTTCTTCTCTGTGAACTCTGTGGTGAATAATTCTGGCTAAGATTTCTTTGGACATCATTTGAAAAAATAACCTGAATGGCCTTATGATGCAATTAAGAATATGAGTATCTCAGATAAGTTCATTCCTCTCAGCTCAAAGTTCCTCCAATCCAGATTGCCGTAGCCAGAAGATGGAGAAAACCGATTAATGTCGATATGGTCACCTCGTATACCTCCTCAGTTCTGAAATGAATGATTAAGAGCACTCAAGAATCCACAAAACTCCGGCCTTTTTGTAATCCACATATGGCGTCTGTAGCCCGCCCGGAGGTTTCAGTTATTCAGCACCATTCGATAGCGAACTCTATTTTCTCGAAGCTTATCAAAAGCCTGGTTGATCTCGGTCATTGGCAGTAGCTCGGTCTGAGCTTTTATCCCGTGTTGCGCCGAAAACCTGAGCATCTCGATATTAGTCGAACAGTCTCCAATCAAGCTGCCAACGACAGACTTTTGGCCAAAAATCAACGGAAATCCGGGAATGCCGATCGCGCCTGGCGGAAAGCCCACAAAACAAAGTTTACCCCTGGGCCTTAGGATATTTAGAAATGCCGTCCAGTCCAATTCAGCGTGTGATGTGAATAGAATGAAGTCTAAAGAGTTGGCGGCCTTTTCCAGCCCGTCCGAATTACCGGTCACAATAAAATGGTGGGCACCCAGGGTTCTGGCTTCCTCCTCTTTGGCCGGAGTAGAGGAGAATGCCGTAACCTCGCATCCGAATGCATTTGCGTACTGAAGAGCGAGATGCCCCAGTCCACCGATCCCGATCACGCCGACCCGCATAGTGGGTTTGACGTATTGATGAAGCGGACTGAACACGGTAGCCCCACCACAGAGCAGAGGGGCGGCATTTTCCGAGTCAAGGCCTTCCGGAATCGGATAAGCAAAGCGGCTATCGACCCGGATAGTCTCAGCAAATCCACCATA
>JAUXJX010000021.1 GCA_030624545.1 Bacteroidota bacterium
CTATCGAACAGTACCTGAGATCCTCCATCCCATACCAAAAGCTGCAAAACCAGATCGTAGCCTCCGTCCTGGTGTCGCCCGAGGAAGTCCGCTGGGATTACATAAAAAGCAACGAGAGGGCAAGCATTAAGTATGTTTTCTTCAATCCGGAGGATTATCGAACGGATGACTTACAAATTGAAGAAAGCGAAATCGAAGCCTATTACGACGAAAACCAGGACAAATATCAAGAATCTGAAAAACGCAAAATCGATTACTTACTTTTCCCCATAACTCCCACAGAATTCGACTCACAGGCCGTTAGGAGTGACGCTGAAGATTTATTGCAGAGAATCAAAGACGGAGAGGATTTTGCCTCTCTCGCCGAAACCTACTCCGAAGATCTCGGCACCCAGGCCAAAGGCGGTGATCTCGGATTCTTCGGCAGGGGCGCCATGGTTGAGTCATTCGATGCAGCCGCGTTTGCTGCCGAGGTTGGAGAAGTAGTCGGGCCGGTGGTGAGCCAATTCGGTCTGCATATAATCAAAGTAGAAGAAAAGAAAACGGAAGATGGTGAGGAAAAGGTCAAAGCCAGTCATATTCTTCTGAAATATGTGCCAAGCAATCAGACTCGCGGGGATGTCCGAACCGGGGCAACCCTGTTTGCCATGGATGCAATTGAATTGGGTTTTGAGCAAGCAGTTGCAAAGGATTCGCTAAATAGTCTAACCTCTCCCCTTTTCGTGCCGGGCGGATTCATTCCGGGCATTGGTTTTGCGAACGACATCAGTGAATTTGTTTTCGAAAGCGAGGCGGGCGCCATTCGGGAAGAGCCTTTCGATACGGATCAGGGATTTGTTGTGGCTAAACTAAGCGAAATTCAGGCAAGGAGGATTAGGCCGCTTGAGGAAATTCAGAGTTCTATCCGCAGTATTCTCCAGACCCAGAAGCTTAAGGAAATGGCCCGCCAAAAGGCTGAAGAAGCGCGCAGTAAAATGATCACGACCGCGGATTTCGAATTTGTGGCGGAAAAGGATTCGCTGGAACTCAAAACCCAGGCTTTCTTCTCTAGGAACGAGTCGATCCCCCGGGTAGGCAGGGATCCAAATTTTATGGGGAATGTATTCGCCCTCAATGCAAATGAAATCTCCGACCCGGTCGAAACGGTGCGCGGATATTATCTCATACAGCTAATCGAGAAAGCCGCCATCGACGAATCCGATTTTGAGCGGCAGAAACCGACTCTGTATGAGCAGCTGCTGAGCCAAAAAAGACAGAGAGCCTTTGTCGATTGGTATGCTGATCTGAAGGAGACGGCGGAAATAGAGGACCGTCGGCGAAGATCCTAGGAGTCTCACGTAGGCAAACAAAGCCCGCACATTCTCTAGTTACTTTCATTAATCAAAACGATTGTAAAGTCCAGCATTCTTGTTGAGCAGATATTCCTGCGGGGCGGTTGCCGTGTTGTTCCACGCTGACCATCATGCCAATCCCAATTGGAATCTGCATGCGGCAGAGTATCAGACTCCCTCCCCACCTCACACTCCCAGCCGTTTCAACTCCTCCAGAAACTCCTCCTTGCTTTCAAACTTGTGGTAAATCGAGGCAAAGCGGACATAGGCATGTCGTCCAGTTTGCGCAAGTGCTTCATGACAAGTTTACCGATTGTTTGTGCGGGAATGTCGCGGGTTTTGAGGTCCTGCAGCTCAGTTGTAGCTATGTTGGGAATTTTTTTGATAAAACAATTAAAGCCTCGATTTGTAAAAAATACGCAGGGGAATCCTTACTCTAATAAGCTTTGAGGAGCTTTAAATCATCTAAATCCTTCCTCAGTTCGAGCGCATCTTGAAAGTGAATGGCACACATACCAAACCGCCGAGCCGTTTCAATGTTCTTTTCTGAATCATCAATAAAAACTGTTCCATAAGCCTTAATAGCATATTTATCTAACAATAGTTGATAAATTTCTGGATCAGGTTTCTTCATGCCAACTTTTCCTGAAACCAAAATTCCATCAAACTTATTCAGAAGTTGATAGCGTGCCAGAACAATAGGATATTTCTCCGCTGACAGATTTGTCAAAGCGTACAATGGAATTCCGGTATCCTTTAGTTCTTCCAAAATGCTTACAGTCTCCCATATCGCATCTCCAAGCATCTCTTCCCAACGACAATCATAGGCTTCAATGTATTCTGCCCAATCCGGATACTTAGCCTGAAGCTCTAATACCCCATGTGCAAACGACCGACCCGCATCCTGTTGAGCATTCCAATCGAATGTACATATGTTGGATAGCAAGTATTCCATTCTTTGCAGGTCTTCCTTAAATATCTTTCTGTAAAGGTATCTTGGATGCCAATCAATCAGCACTCCACCAATATCAAAAACCACTGTATGTATGTTCATAATCTGTTGGATAAGGCCAAGAAGAAAACAACCTAGTTTTTGAGATGTCCCTGTTCACAAATAGATCAAGAGGAAACTTTATTTGTTAATAAAGATACTGATAATTGTCCAATGAAAATTTCATCCTAATCTTCGGCATATTGGCGTAATCCTTAATCTGGTGAGCCCAAGAGATTCCTTTACAACCGATGTGTTCACAGGCCGCAATGGGTTGGAATCTGCTGCTGTGGACAGCAATAATAACTGGTGGATACGCACAGAGAAAACAAGCAGGTGTGCCAGTTTGACCAAAAATAGTGATTCACTATTGGATCAATCCTGACCAAAGGTGGACTCCCGACGAAAAAGAATGAAAAAAGACAGGATTTGGAACTAAAAAGATGATAAACTTGAGAATAGTGGAAAGTCGGTCGACAAAGTAAATATTTACGGCACAAAATATAGGGTGAGGAGAAAGCTTTATGGAAGGAATTCAGGTATCGGTTTCAAAAACAGGTGCCTCTGAGAGCAATATCTTTGCAATCAAAGTTGTGGGTTCTATCGATACAGCGACTTCAGCAGAGGTTGAGCGTGCACTAGATAAGCTCGTTAGCAACCGTGACTATAAGGTTATTGTGGACCTGGGAAATGTAGACTATATCAGCAGTGCGGGATGGGGGATCTTTATCAACCATATCAAGGAAATTCGGGAAGGAGGGGGTGATCTAAAATTAGCAAACATGAAATCCGATGTTAGTGAGATATTTGACCTGCTTGAGTTTCATCATATTCTAAGGGCATACGGCACGATTGAGGAGGCACTAAAAGATTTTGATTTGAGCTCTGATAAGGGTGCTTTCGCTACTTAGCGAGACAACCTCCTGGTAAACTCCGCGAACATGGTGAATTTTCCTCCCAGGTTAGATTAATTTTCTAGCCGGCTAGATCTCCCGCCGCATCCTCGCTATTGGGATTTTCATCTGTTCCCTATATTTTGCCACCGTACGGCGCGCAATCGGATAGCCTTCCTCCGCTAGTATTTTGACGATTGTTTGGTCATTCAGGGGTTTGTGGGAGTCCTCATTGTCGATAATCTTGCGTATTAGGTCCTTGATTTTTTTGTTCGAGACCTCCTCGCCATCGCTGGTTGTCATTTTCTCGCTGAAGAAATATTTCAGTTCGAATACGCCAAAATCGGTCTGGACATACTTGCCATTCGTCACGCGGCTGATCGTCGATATGTCCATGTTGACCCGCTCGGCGATATCCTTTAAGATCATTGGCTTAAGCAAGCCCGGGCCCTTATCAAAGAAGCCATGTTGTTTCTCAACGATGGCGGACATAACCCTGAAAATAGTTGCCCGGCGCTGATGGATCGAATTGATCAGCCATCGAGCCGACTCCAATCGCTTGCGGATAAAACTTCTCACTTCGGAAGGCACTTTATTTGGATTTGCCAGCATTTGCCGGTAGCCCCTGTTGATGCGCAGAGTGGGAATATTGGAATCATTAAGGGAAACCACAAACTCATCGTCCACCCGCTCCACGATGACATCCGGAATCACATAATTCTCGTCCTGGGAAATATGTCCCTCCCCGGGCTTCGGATTGAGCTTGCCGATTTCATCCATGGCCTCCTTCAATTCATCCAGAGAGACTTCCAATTTTTTGGAAATCTTCTCAAACCGCTTGTTCTTGAAATCATCAAAATGATCCGTTAGAATTTCTCTGGCAAGATCATTGCTGTGCTTTTCGTTAAGCTGAATGAGGAGACATTCTCGCAGATCCCTGGCCGCGATTCCGACCGGCTCAAAACCTTGAATAATCTTCAGCACATTCTCAATCTCTTCCACCCCAGCTTCCAGGTTTAGAGAGATTTCCTCCAAGTCGACTTTCAGATAGCCATCCTCGTCAATATTCCAGATGATATACTCACCGATCATGGTCTCCTGTTCCGTTATCTCGGGAATAACGTGAAGCTGTTCCAGCAGATGTTCAGATAAAGTCACGCGGCTCGGATTAGGCCGCTCGTACTCTTCCACATTGGGGTCTTTAGGAATCCTGAACTCGAACTCATCTTCATCCCCGAGAAGGTCCCAGTCAATCTCCCCATCAGTTTCCTCGTCCTTTTCGTCTTTTTTTTCCTCTTCTTCTTTTTTCTCTTTGCCATCTTCAGGCTGATCTTGCTCCAGGGACAACTCGACCTCTTCCTCCTCATCGAGCTCCATTTCGTCTTCGAGGATCTCCTCCAATAAAGGATTTTCCTGTAATTCGAGCTTGATACGCTGTTCAAGCCTGAGAAGAGGTAATTGCAGCAGCGTAGAAAGCATTACCTGCTGCGGCGACAGCTTCTGCTGCAAAGACATTGTCTGTCGAAGTCCTAACATTGATCATCCATTCTTGCTTGACGTTGATGAATTAGAATTCGTCGCTATTCCCCCGCTAGCAATCTCAACTAAGTCTATCGGTCTTATACCGAAATTGCTAGAGAAATTTGGTCCACATCACATGCGCAAAAGGAAAATTTACATTTGGCAGCCGATGAGGAAAGTTAGGCCGTCAATCATACAGGGTGAGATTATGATGGAATGACCATCAAAAAAACAGATCAAAGTTCTACAGATTGGATCTCCATCTTATTTGCAATTTAGATTTCACTGTTCAATGAAATTTCTATTATCAAACATTTGACAGTTCCAGGACCGCCTTTTGAAAAAGAGCTTCCAGTTTGGAATTGTCATAACTGAAATTCCTAACAATCGATTTCGCACATTCGGATAATCTTTTATATCCCCATATTATTCTAAGAGCAGTTTCGTCCTGCGAATTTCTTGAAAAATAGAACGGCAGATTGACGTCAAAGTATGAAATGCTATCGGCATCCTTTAAGATATTTGCTTCCGGATTCCCTCCGAATTCGTGACACATAACTAAATCAGTTACTTTAGAAATAATTGTTTTGTTGATGTCATATTTTGACAAAATTTCGTTCAGCACCTTCGCACTATTCTGGGAGTGAGCCTTTTTAAACTGGTCATAGTTCGAGTAGTCCTCTCGCCTGATTTTCCGTTCTCGAATGCTTCTCTCGATATCGTGCCCCAGGGCTGCAATTTGAAGCGCCATATCCGCTTCCGGTTTTAATTTTAAAACCCATTCTCTGGTATTTTTTGAATGTATCGGATCTTCGGGGACTTCAGACCTGGAAATGATGGTCTCGATTTCCGATTCAATCTTTTTAAGCATACCTGTATCTCAACACCACCAGTCTTCTGACAGCTTCAAAATTCGTGACGAGCGCCAAAATTGCTAATGTCCAAAGAATCTGACCACTCAAAGCGCCTATGAAGATTATGAATAGACGAATATCTCTCCCCATTCTTATTGCATACCTGTCTGTCATTTTCTCCTTAAAAGTTGAATCGTACTTGTCTGAAGTATAACTATTCAAAAAACTACCCATCAGGGCCATAAAACCGATACTCCAGATCAGAGTGTCGTGGTGCAATATCCAGTCGCCATGGATCATGCCAAAAATAATTAGCGCGTCGGCGTATCTATCCAGAACAGCATCAAACCAGCCGCCATATTTGCTTTCCTGAAGTTTCAATCGGGCAACTTCGCCATCACAGCCATCAATAATGGAGGAGATCTGAGCCAGAATTCCACCGGCCACCAAATAGATGTAATCCCCCATATAAAAAGACAGGGCAGCGAATATCCCAATTATGAAACTCATTAACGAAATTTGGTTGGGGCTGATGCCTGTTTTTAGCAGCAATTCCGTAATTCTGATTGAAATGGGTCTATTCAATGTTTTGGAGACCGGACCGTCTGTCTGTTTTCTTAATTGCTCGATTAACAAAGATTTCGCGTTTTTCAAAGCTTTATCATCGTCCACGTCAATCCAGTATTTCCCGGATATATCGAACGCTTTCATCCTGCCGCGGTTTGCTAAGATCCTGATCCCGCCGGAAAGAGTCTCGTTTCCGTGAGCAATGCTTTCTTCAAGCGCATCGAAAATAGCCGGTGTGCATAGGAAGATACCCGTATCAATTCCATCATGATCGATTAGGTGTTTTCCAATGTCTTTTATGCGGCCGTCTTCCATAACGACTTTTGTGGCATCTTCAATATCCAAATGTTTAGAATGGTTTCGATCCACACATAGAACACATTCATCCTTTTCCAAAGTTATTTCCAGAAGCTGACTCAATATCTTATCATCAAATAGATGGTCAGCCATCAAGAGGATAAAAGGCTCCTGCATAAAGTCTCTTGCCGTAAGAACCGAAAGGCCGTTGCCTCGTTTCCACTGCTCATTAACAAGGTAATTTATTTTCACCCCCAATTTCCGCCCATCTCCCAAATACTTG
The DNA here is from genome assembly GCA_030624545.1 of Bacteroidota bacterium. Lineage (GTDB taxonomy): Bacteria > Zhuqueibacterota > JdFR-76 > JdFR-76 > DREG01 > JAUXJX01. Next base: position 6,738 of record JAUXJX010000021.1, read on the forward strand.
CGGATTTTTTTGCCGTTATAACCGACAACAACCAGAAATTCCTTAATGCCTGATTTCCTAGCGGTCAAAATAACCCTCTTGATAAGGCTTAGTCCGAGTAAAGAAATTAACGGTTTTGAATCACCGTTTTCTTTTTGTCTTATCCCCAGTCCAGCCGCTAATATTAATCCTTTCAAATTATGATTCTCCTTGATTTATCGAAAAAACACAAACAGCATCGTTCTTATGATCTATCAATTTCGCCTGACCACGATTATGACTCCAAAAATTTCAGGCAAATGAAGCCGTTTTAGACTATTCTAAGATGCTCTCTTTGCTAAGCGATTTGATCTTCAGAAACTCAACGAATCGTTTCCTCCCATTTTGAACTAGTAGAAACTGACCCTTGACGGGGAAGGTTTTATTACAGAGGCGCGCTAAACCCGCGCTACCTATCTCTGTGGATGATCAGACTTCAGCAGATATCAGATCGAAACTTCAAGAGGCACGAGCCCGTCCGGGATTGTAACCCACACCGGGGTTAATCTGGCACAATGATGCAGTACCGTAACATTACTATATATAGTCGCCATCTTTCTTATGCAAGGTTTAATACGTCTTCCCTAATCGCGACGAAATGGTCGAGTTTGGTGTAAAGACAGAAAAGTCATCTTCTCACTTGATAAAGCAATCAACTCTTGGTAGTTGTTTTTATCTGGCAAAGTCAAAGTTCGCTTAACCGGTCAATCCTCCCCTACGCTCCCAGCCGCTTCAACTCCTCTAGAAACTCCTCCTTGCTTTCAAACTTGTGGTAAACCGAGGCAAAGCGGACATAGGCCACGTCGTCCAGTTTTCGCAAGTGCTTCATGGCGAGTTTACCGATTGTTTGTGCAGGAATGTCGCGGGTTTTGAGGTCCTGCAGCTCACCTTCGATTTTTCCGACGGTCAGGTCGATCTGCTCGGCTGAGATGGGGCGCTTGTTGCAGGCTATGGCGATGCCTTTGCGAAGTTTGTCGCGGTCGAAGGATTCCTTGATGCCGCCTTGCTTCATGACCATAATGGGAAGATTGACGAGCGTTTCTTTTGTGGTGAACTTACGCCCGCAATGGGAGCACTTGCGCCGCCGACGGATGATTTGCCCGTTCGTTACCTCGCGGGAATCGATCACTTTGTCAGAGTTTGTGCCACAGAATGGACATTTCATAGTTTAATCCCGAGCAATTAACTGAACACACAGTGAATGAGTTTGTCTGTCCTGCCTTAAGATTTTTTTGAACCGCGAAGACGCAAAGAGCTCTAAGAAAAACGTCATATTAATCGAGAGGGGTCTCATGATATCTTACTTGGTTAATTCATAAACCGCAGAGCGCGCAGAGGGTACAGAGTTGTTTTCATGAGACTTAACCATAGTATTTCTTAGCTTTTCTTGCATTTCATTCAACACTATTTGGCAAATCAATGCGTCTGTTTAACTGTTTGTTTTTATTTAATCTCTGCGTTCTCAGCGACCTCTGCGGTGAATAATTCAGGCTTAGCGTTCTTCGCGACTTGGTAATTACTTTTTTCGGTGTCCTTCGGTGTTGTTCAGTGTTCAGAGTCTTTTTTTTACCAAGCAAAAACGATGTCATTCAGGAGGAATTTTTTTTGCGTCTCTCTGAAGCTTGTCAAATATCCTAAAAAAGATTCCCTTCAACATGTTCAGGCTTCGTCGTGAGCTCAGCCGAACGGACAGGCTCCCAGAATAACAAAATGGTTGGTTAATCCGGTACGTCATACAGCGGAAACTGCCTGCACAGTTCCGTTACCTCTTTCGACACAGTCCGGATCACATCCTCATTCTCCAAATCGGAAAGCACGCGGTCGATAAGAGAAGCGATGATGCGCATCTGTTCTTCCTTCATGCCGCGGGTCGTCATGGCTGGGGGGCCCAACCGGATGCCACTGGTCACAAACGGACTCTGTGTATCGAATGGCACCATATTCTTATTCACAGTGATTCCCGCATTCTCCAAAGCACGCTCCGCGGCCCGGCCCGTCATGCCACGATTGGATAGATCGACCAGAAAGACATGGGTATCGGTTCCGCCAGATACAATATGATAGCCCTTGTCCGACAGAGCCTGTGCCAGGGTTTTGGCGTTAGATATGATCTGTTTTGAATATTCCTTGAAAGACGGCTCCAGGGCTTCTTTAAAGGCGACCGCCTTGGCGGCGATGACGTGCATGAGCGGCCCGCCCTGCGCTCCGGGAAACACTGCACTGTCAAACACCTCCGACCACTTCTTGACCTTTCCCTTCGGCGTCGTTATTCCCATGTCGTTCTCGCCATTGCTGCCTACCAGAATCATACCGCCGCGAGGGCCCCTCAGCGTCTTGTGCGTGGTCGTGGTCGTGATATGAGCATGGGGGATTGAGCTTTTGATCAGGCCTGAAGCGATTAAACCGGCGGGATGGGCGATGTCAGCCATCAATTTCGCACCGGTTTCATCGGCAATCTGGCGAAACGCGGCATAATCGATTTCGCGACCGTAAGCGCTGGCGCCCGCCAGAATCAGTTTCGGTTTTTCTCTCCTGGCAATATCCTCGACTTCATCCAAGTCGATATAGCCGGTATCCTTCCTGACGCCGTAGGGAATCACATGGAAATAGATGCCGGAGATGTTTACCGGACTGCCATGAGTAAGATGTCCGCCGTGGGCCAGGTTCATACCCATGAATTTATCACCAGGCTTGAGCAACGCTAGAAAAGCCGCCGTATTCGCCTGGGCACCGGAATGGGGCTGGACATTGGCATGATCCGCGTCGAACAATCTGCAGGCCCGCTCCCTGGCAAGCTCTTCTGCAATATCGACAAATTTACAGCCACCATAGTAGCGCTTATTGGGAAGACCCTCGGCGTATTTGTTCGTCATCACGTTTCCGAGGGCTTGTGTAACTGCAGGGCTTACAAAGTTCTCCGAAGCTATCAATTCCAACGTATTATTTTCACGCTGGATTTCCCCAACGATAGACTCATAAATCTCGGGATCAGCGGATTTCAGAAATTGGTAGTCAAACATTTTGCTGTCACATGATTGTTTTCAGGCCCATCAAAACTGATTGCATCAAAATAGAATTGGCGTCCTAAAGACGCCAATTGCAAAAATAAATCTGATAAGTTTTCGGGAAAACGAACGACGAACAAGTTGTTGCCAGGCAAAAGAATTCACCTATTATTTGATCCAGCTATAGCATTTGTTCTTCGGTTCGGAATAAGTGTTCATAAATCGGTCCTCGGTGGTCGGAAGGAGGGATTCGATTCCTGTCATTCGCCTTCTCGCCCGCTCCGCATAATTGGGATCGCGAGTTCCCTTTTGGAATTCCTTGTAGGCCATTTCATAGACGAGCCTGTCGTCAAAATCAAATGAACCTTTCTCGGCAGAACAGTTTTTTGCTGATTCCTGGTAAACCATTCCAACGGTAATGAATGCCAGGCCGCTGTTTCGACTAACGCGTTGAGCTCTCCTGCCCCAGTTTCTGGCAGTTGTGTAATTGCTCTGCAGCCGATAAACATCCGCCACTGCGCAGATGACATCGATATTGTTGGAGTCAAGATCCAGGATCTTTTTGTAGATGTTAACGGCCCGGGTGTACTGTTCCAAATTCAGATAGGCCTGGGCCATTTTGTCCAAAGCGTCAAGGTTATCCGGCTCCTTCTCGATCAACCGATTAAACATGGAGAGGGACTTCGAAAAATTGCCTTGGTCAAAATAGGCTATGGCCAACTCGAACATCAGGCTCGTATCATCAGGATGTTGGACCAACAATTCTTCCTTTTTCTGCAAGGCCTCAGCTCCCCGGCCGGTTGCTCTGTAAAGACCTGTCAGCGTCTCTTGCGCGTCTCGATCATCCGGGACCAGCTGGACGTAATCCTCGTACGCCTCGATGGCCTGTTCATTTTGCCGTGTTCGACGATAGAGATCCCCAAGAATTTTGTAGGTAGCGCTTTTTTCCGGTTCCAGCTCGGCCACTTTTTTATAATGCTCTATGGACTCATCCGATTGATTTTTTCGCCTAAGAATAAAACCCAGATTCTCATGAAGATAAGCATCATCTGGAAAGAACTTCAGTCCCTCCCTATAAGAGAATTCAACACTGTCTGGTTTGTTTTCATGAACATAGGAATTTGCCAAACGCGCGTGAATGTCACGATAGTGGAATTTTTGTGCGAGCCGCATTTCAGGATCTAATTTGATTACCCGCCAAATATAATGCTTGGCTTCTGGATAATTCTCATTCTTATAATACTCGTAGGCAGTGCTCCAATACTTCTGGATTTCGAACTCTTTGATCTTCCGGAGCGAGTCCTCTATCGCCTTCTTCCTTTCGGGGGACATTGCCTGCTCAGTACTCTTCGATTGGGTGCATCCAACAAAATATACTATGTA
>JAUXJX010000438.1 GCA_030624545.1 Bacteroidota bacterium
ACTTGCCCACGCTAAGCGAGCCCTGCCCAGCTACATATATTCAAAAGAGTTAATTGAATTATTATTCGAACAGCCTTATTGCAAGGTTCAGTTTATTGTGGACAGAGGCATTGCCAAACGTCAGCGGGCCGCGGTTTACCTAAATGAGCTAGAGAATGCTGGAATCTTAAAGAAGAAGAAGGTTGGGAAAGAGAATCTGTTCTTGAATGTTCAGCTATATGATCTTTTGTCGGCATAGTACTTTTCATCACTCATCGGTAGCATGTATTGTGTAAAGCCCCAGAATTCGGAATGAAGAAACGCCAAATGGACCAGAACCCCCGGACCGTCTATTCCACTGCATCAGGTCGCATCTGCCCCTCGTGCGGCAAGCCGGTCGGCGAATGTGCCTGCAGCCGCGAGCGCCCAAATCCTCAATCTGACGGAATCGTGCGGATCCGCCGCGAGGTGAAGGGGCGTAGGGGCAAGACGGTTAATACAATTACAGGCATCCCTCTGCATGGCGAAGCGCTTCTGGAATTGGCGGCCGCCCTCAAGAAGAGATGCGGCACCGGCGGGACCGCGAAAGATGGAGTCATCATAATCCAGGGCGATCATCGCGACATTTTGATCGCCGAGTTGGAGAAAAAGGGATACACGGTGAAGAGAACAGGGGGTTAGTAGTAGAGATAGTTATTTATCTTCCATCTCAAAATACTTAAATACCGGAAAAGCCACCTTCTCCGACTCAACATTCCTTTCAATCAAATAGTCATCAAAAAAATTCCAGGTGGCGAGACCGTCATCCGATTCCGGTTCGAGCAGGTAGAAGATCAGATTTGCGAGAGGCTGCGCCAGATCGATTTTGAAGGAACCCGCCGGAAATTGCCTCGTCGCCGCTGAGTATGTCCCCGATAGCCTGACAAGCTGATGTCCCTCAAACTCTCTTTCGCTTCGGTCAAATTTCTCGACGATAAACTCTTCGCCGCCAACCGCCACCGCCTTGTCAAGCCTTACGACTTCGGCTCCGTGCCGGGCGAGCATTTCGGTAATCTCCCCTAACTCAGCCGGAAATAAGTAGCCACGCGGCAGCGTGCTTTCAACCTCCGCTTCGAATCGGCTGTGATTTTCAACATCCGGAATTTCGACAATCCTACCGCTTCTCACAAATTTCGTTTGTCCTCGAGCGTTGACATAGGGCTTATACTCGTAGGTTCTGAGCGTGAATTTCTCATCCAGAGGCACCATTCTGAATCGCACACCCTTCTTCACCTTGCCGGCATTTTCGAGAACGTATTGGACGGTTTCTTCTTCCGCCGCTCTGTTAATTCTCGCCATCTCCCGGCCATGCTGATTGGTGTATTCGATAATCTCGGAAGCAAACGCGTAGGCCGACTGGATGCGTTTGTAAAAGCGGTCGTGGGCAAAGGTTTCACTAAGGATTGCCATCTTGTTTCTGAATCCGAATTGGTTGACCAAGTAGCGTGGGTGATGGTTATATGTTCGCCATATTTTGGGCGGCCAGCCATTCCTGAGGCTGTACCAGCCATACAGATACATCTTCAGATCATACTTTTGATCGACTATTTTGGTGATTTCCGGCAGCATTGTGTTCATGGTGTAATCGCTCGTTGCCGGATGCCCGGCAGAATGATAGCTTGGCGCATAAGTCATGGAGTATCCATGCCAACTGCCATTGGTCGTATGCAAATCGACAAACAGCTCGGGATCCCATTTCAAAACAACATTTTTGATGAGCCCCGCGGTCTCAAGCGCTTCCATCTTCACGCCGTCGCGATTCAGGTCGTATCCCTGCCCGTTCCGCCTGCTGCCGGCCAACTTTGGACTCCCTTCCTGCGACCGTCTGCTGTCCTCGGACATCTTGTCATTGCCGTCGGGATTGTAGATGGGCGCAATCAACAGAATTTGGTCGGACAACAAAAATCTCTTGTCACCGAGGAGGATATCACGCAGTATCAACAATAAGGTTTCCTTGCCTTCAACTTCTCCTCCATGAATATTACCTTGTAAATAGATCACCGGCTTTCCGGATCTTCTCGCATCTTCAGGCGTAGTCACTTTCGGATCAGCCAGGACGACCAGGGGCAGTTCCCGGTTTTCAAAACTTACAGCCATAGTTTCGACGTGAATCAGATCACTTTTTGCTTTGATTGCGTTGACGAAGTTCATCATGTCTTCATGGGTGGAGGTCTGTTGATAATTTGTTTTTTCAGGGATGATGATCAAATCCTCCGGCAATTGATAGCAATAGGAAACGGAACACCATGAAGAGCTGATGAGCATGACAGCGACCGCAGCCTTAAATGTCATTTGCATGGCTAGACTCCTGCTTGAATAGAGTGAAAGCGAGGATAGATGAAGGTTCTTCTAGAGAATTAATTGCTGTTGAAATTTGTTTGAAAGCTCCGTTAGGAGCGACATGTTTATAGGATTATCCGTAAAACGCGATCTCCAACCCCATAGGGGTGATATATAACATTACGCCCCGATGGGGCTGATTTTTTGTTTTGGCGTTTAGACCTCTATAAACATTTCGCCACTACGTGGCTAACTAGAATGGAATATAAAGAAGGCCCGGCCATAACCAAGCTTTTATCACCGCAGCAACAAGAGCTTCCTTGTCATCCGGAAATCGCCCGCTTCCAGGCGGTACAGATAGGTTCCGGATGCGGCGGGCAGACCGTTATCACTGCGTCCGTCCCAGTTAACCTGATGGCGGCCGGCAGAGAATTGGGCCTCGGTTAGCGTGGCAATTCGCTGGCCCAGAATATTATAGATGAACAGCGTCACTCGTTCCGGTCCGGGCAAGGAAAAATCAATTGTCGTTTTCGAAGAAGAGTTTGATGAGCCTAAATTGAATGGATTGGGATAGTTCCTCCCCAATTCGAATCGTTCCGGCGTGCTGGACAGCTCACCGGCCACGTCGGTTTGAATGTCAAAATACTCCATCGCCCGGGCCATCACTTCGGCGCGGTCGCCAGGACTTTCAATGGTCTCGAACGGAAAGGCCATGTAGAACAGCCGTGCCTCTTGCTCGCTTTCGCCATAGGTTCCGGCATATTGCACAGCTGCAATTCGCAGGTTAGCGTAGATCAAGGCAACCTCACTGTTGCCATTGGGG
>JAUXJX010000041.1 GCA_030624545.1 Bacteroidota bacterium
AGAGTTCGATATTCTTCACCAGGACGATTTCATCCATGTCGGATTCAAAAATGGCCCCATTGATGACTTCATCGACGTCCTGGCGGTAGCCCCGTGTAATGTAGCGCAAGGCATTTACAGCTCTTTTGGGGGTATTCCTTAGTCCCTCCCGACGAACGTCCTCGCCAATGCCTTCCAAAATCTGCGTGTAGATATTTTCCAAACTGTCTGACATCTTAACTGCATCCAATTCTTAGCATCGGTATATCTTGACTGTTGTCTACCTTCAAAACTTAAAGGTTGCGGGCGACAATTTCAAGCGTTTTCCCCTGCATGCATGACAGATATGGTGAGAACGGGGATCTATTCCTTATGTGAGTTGAATTCTTGTTTTTGATGATCATGGCGGTAAAGAAAATAGACATCAGGACGAAACTCTTAACATGAATTAGACCCGTTGGGCCAAGTCAAGATTATAGCAGTCCAGGCTGATTCTTTCGAAACAAACCAGAGGTACTGTAGGATTAAGCGATCTGTTAGTATTGACCGGATCTTTGAATCACCTTGGCCAATGCCGGTGGGACAAAACGCAAAACAGCTCAATTGCTGGAAGGAGAATTCTGCGAACAATCATTTTTGCAAGATTCAACTTGTCTTTCCTTATGCCCAAAATAGTCGATTAGGGTAGAATGAACCACTATAGTTCAAAATGGCTCGATTTGCTTCATAAGCAGCCGATTTTGATCGCGGCGTTAGCATTCGGTTTGTTTGCCGGAGCGTATAATTTTGTCCAAAAGGATATGGTCATAACATTCTTGGTCGTCCTATTATTGTCAGGGATGCTCGGTTTCTTGAAACCTAAACGAGCCTGGCTGTGGGCCGGAATCATTGGAATTTCAATTCCAATCGGCAGCATATTGGGTTTGCTGATAGGGATCGAGGCGCCTGTGGTTCGATTTGCTCGTGAGAAAGCCGCGACAGGGTTTGGATTTGCTGTTTTGTCGGTACTTTTCTCGCTCATTCTAGTCTTTGCAACAGAGGCTTGCGCGGCAATCGGGCTGACGGCCAGAAAAACACTGTCGAGAATTTCATCGAATGGGCAATAAAATGTTAAGAGATTTTTGCTTGTTTCTGATAATGAGTTTTGATATATTGCTTTGCAATTGAAATGGTTCATCAAAACGTCATACTTTTGCCAAGCCCCTTTGTCCGGTGCAAATTGAGTTCCGTCAACTTTATCTCCGAGACCTATTGCTGATATTCGACAAGGACGACGCATGCTGCCTTCTCCGAATGAGATTACGTTAGAGATCAAACCCCGGAAACGTTTTGATTTGATCGATATCAGGGAACAGGTCAGCCGCAAATTTGATAATTTCCTGGATCAATATCGAAAATCTTATTACTGCTCGTACCACACTACCGCCGGTTATTTTGAACAGAGCCTGTGCGCAAGACTTCATCACGACCGGGACAATTTAACTCCGTTCATCAGGGCCTTTCAAAAGATCTTTCCATCGAACGCGAACTACCGCCACGATGAACTGAAATTGCGCACCGAACTGAGCGAAGACGAACGCAAATGCGAACCCAAAAATGCGGATTCCCATCTAATTTTTATGAGCTCCGGCCTCAAAAACTGCGTGAAGTATGAGAACCAGCCGAAAATGCCGGTCTATTTCGTGGATCTTGACGGTGTCAATGGCAGTGGAAGCCGCACAAGAAGAACGACCGTTCTGGGTTTCAATGAAGAGAAGACCGTGAGTCACGTTCGATTTAAGGTGCCGGTCTCAAAACACCCCATCGATTCCATCAATCTAAGAGGCGGTCGAAGTAGTTTGTTAGAGGAGTTGGATGAATTAATAAGACGTCTTGATGTATGCAAGGGAAAAGTAGACATCTCCCTGCCGCCGGACGAGCGAAACGCCGGCCTGACCGTCAATGAGTATGAGACACTTTTGATGCGGCACGATCTGACAGAAGTTCTGCGCAATCCCGTCCGTTTTATGGCAATGCAGGGAAAGCACATGCTGCTGGATCCAGCCGCAATCCCCAACAAAACCATCAATTATGCGAAGTATGACCTTGTTCAGGTTTTCAATGAACTCATGGATGCCTTGCGCATCAGCGAGTCCGTAGTTGAGAAGATCTTGACAGCATTCATGCGTGTCCCCGCTGCCCGCTTCTTCCGCATGAAGCGAAGAATCAGCCTGCCGATTTCTGATGCCAAAGACCCCGGCCGCGGTCAGCTTATGCTGGGCAGGTACCAAAGTCCGATTCTCGTGCAATGGAAATGCGCCGCCCGCCAGACCCGGCATCTGGATGTACGGATAAAGAAATTCCGATAAGCCGGTCTGTTCGTCTATTGGCTAAGTAGATTTCTCCCCCTTTTTTTGGCCAAGAATCTTGGTGGGGCTCTGTTGATCACCAACTCACTTTTTGTAACCGGGACGAATCATGAGAACAACTCATAAGACGATCCTTGCCTGCGCCCGGTTTTCGTTTTGGCGTCACTATTCTCGCAGATTGGCTGTCAGAGTGGCAGCAATAATGAGGCTGAAATCACAGAGGCTGCTTTCAGCAGTAAGATAGACAGCGCATGGACTGAGGTGAGGAAATACTGGGACTCGTCAAAGGTGTGTGAAGCCGAAAAAAAAGATGATCCGCAAAAGGCGTTTGCAGCAGAGTTCTTTGAGTATTATCAACAGCATCCCAATACCGAAACGGGCGAAGAGCTTGAATCCGCTATCAAGAGCCTAGTGTCACAGACAGGAATGTCTGTGCTACCAGTCTAAATTAATCCTGCCTTCTTTATATCTTCCATCCCACAAAGCCCGGTGGAACGGACATTCTTGTCTGCTCCCTGTTTCGTATCCTATATAAGAATGAATTCAGCCAAACAACTTGTAGCCACTGCCCTTCTGCTTTCAGCACCCTGAAACATTTCCTGTAATCATCTGTCCACTCACAATAATTGCGATTGCGTTTTACATTGTAATTCATACATTTTACTTATCATTATCATTATGTAACATCTTGTCCTAGATTCGGTATTATCATCTATGCAAATCACGATCCGGAACCTAAACAAAGTATACTCCGGTGATGTCTATGCCCTGCGGGATGTTAGCCTCGATATTTCGGAGGGGATGTTTGGGTTGCTGGGACCGAACGGCGCGGGCAAAACAACGCTGATGAAGATCCTGGCCACGCTGGAACAGCCAACCTCAGGTGAGGTATTGGTGGATGGCGAGAACATATCCGTCAGGCGGCGCGAAGTCCGCTCAACTCTCGGATATTTGCCCCAATTCTTCGGCGCCTACCCGCAAATGACCGGCTCGGAGTTTTTGCGATATATTGGCAGACTCTGCGGTTTTTCAGGCAAGGCTCTTAAGGAATCGGTAGAGGAAAACCTGATCCGGGTCGGCTTATTCGAGGTTCGGGACCGCAAGGTAAAGACCTACTCAGGAGGGATGCTCAGGCGGCTCGGCGTGGCGCAGGCGCTGGTGGGCAATCCAAAGCTCCTCATCATAGACGAGCCCACCACGGGCCTCGATCCCGAAGAACGGATCCGTTTTCGGAATCTGCTGTCTGTCTTGAGCCGCGACAAGGTCATCATTTTGAGCACGCACATTGTGGGAGATATTTCCAGTACGTGTGAAAACATCGCGCTGCTGTCGCATGGGCGGCTCGTGTTCAGGGGCCATCCGGAATCGCTGGTGGATCAGGCATCGGGCAAAGTCTGGCAGGCCGCATGCGACGAAGAGGATTTTGGAATGATTTCAGAACAGATGAACGTCATTTCAACCATTCCGGTAGAAGGCAGGCTGCTTCTCCGGCTTGTCGGTGAGCCTGTCGATGGCTTCGAGATGCAAACCGTGCCTCCCAATCTCGAAGATGCATACATGCACTTTATGGAAAATGTTGTTGGGGAGCATGTGGAGGAAGAAGCGGGGGTAATGGAGGATTAGACCGTCACCCTTCGACTCCGCTCAGGGTGGACCTCTTTGGAAAAATTGTTTGAAATCTGACAAATGGCAAAAATTTATGCCCATAGTTTCATGAGAATAGGCAACAGATATCACGATGTGCTTGAGCGCAATGAAACATCTTTTAGAATTCGTTATGCCCGATACTCAAATCCTCAATTATTCAGACTGTAGGAATCAAAACAGTCCATCCTGAGCGGAGTCGAAGGGTGGACGTTACTATCCCATAGTCATCATGCCAAACACGCTTAGATACATACTAGCAGTAGCCGCCAATGAGCGCATGCTGATGTACAGAAGCGCCAAGTTCTGGGTGCTGGCCAGCATGGGGGTCTTCTTCATCATCTTCTTCCTCTTCGCCATGACGGTCGGAACGATAATGGGAGACGGCGTTCCGGGAGAATTCCTGCTTGAGGGTACGGATGCGTATCTCGCCTTCTACTTCTTTGGCTACGTACAGGTAATTCTCATCATTTTCGTGGCCGTGGATTTCAGAAAGCTGGAGGAAAAATGGCGACTCCATGAGGTGATGCTGTCCAAACCGATGACGACAGCGAATTGGGTAACCGGCAAATACCTGGGAGTCGTGACTTCGATTCTCTACCTGAATCTGTTTCTGATGATTCTGGCAGCAATCGGGCGCTTCATCAAATTCCTGGTAATCGGATCCGGCTTCAATATACTACCCTTCATTAAGTATTTTGCCATAGCAACCTTCCCCTCCATTCTTTTCATGATAGCTCTTGTGTTTTTTCTGGTCAGCCTGGTGCGCGTTCAGGTGATCGCGATGCTGCTCGCTGCCAGTTACGTGGCGGGACTCTGGTTTTATATACATCACAAATTTTACGGATTGCTGGATTATGGCAGTTTCTTCGCGTCCATATTTCACAGCGATCTGATTGGATTTGGCGACATTCAATCCCTGCTCTGGCAAAGGCTGTTTTTTGTTCTCCTGACGGTTGTGCTTATATCGCTATCGATTTTGCTCTATCCCAGGTTGTCGCAGTCCAAGGTCTCAAAACGAATGACATGGGCCGTCCTGGTCCTGTTTGCAGTCGCCTCCGGGGTTGTCGGCTATTCCATCGTAGAGAAGAGTCGTTCTCAACAGCAAATCCGCCTGGCTGACCGTGTGGAGCAGAAGAAATGGATTTCAGAGCCCCTGTGCCGGGTTGAGCATTACGATTTCGATATCATTCATGGAGAGCGGGAATCTCTACTGCAAGTCAAAGTGAGAATGGTGGTGCACAATGCAAACCAGGCGCCCCTTGATAGTCTGCTCTTCTCTCTAAATGGGAAGTTGTCCGTTGAAAGGGTCAACCGGCATGATGGTGAAAGCATTGAATTCACGCAGAGAAACCAGTTGGTTTTCCTGAATTTAGCGGGAAATCCCTTACTACCAAGCGAGACAGATACCATCCGCATTCAGTACGCCGGTGACATCGATGCCGTTGGATTCCAGTTGGATCGACTTCCAAACCTGAAAGGGCTGATCGACAAAAGCGATGGTCCCTGGATACAGCCAAGCATTTCCGCCTGGCTCAGTGAGGATTTCGCCGTGCTGCCGGCTGAGTGTGGCTGGTACCCGGTCCCCGGAGCGGCGGCGGGGCATCCATACTATTCTCCTAAGCCAAAGAACTTTTCAACGGCCACGCTGCGGGTGGTTACAAATGAGAATCTGCGCGTTGTGTCACAGGGCGTAGCGGAAGCAACTCCCCTGGACGACGGCAAAGCAGAGACCACGATCCGGGTTAAGAGCCCGGTCCAGGGATTGTCCCTGAATATCGGGGAATATCAACTCTTGTCCCATCAATTCAAACAGACAACGCTTGATTTCTACTACCAGAAAAACCATCTGCTCGACTATGACGTCTTTGCGGAAGTAGCCGATACCTGCCTGGCAGCCGTTGAAAGAATGCTGGAGATTTTTGAAGAAATATGCGGTGTCCCCTACCCTTACGAACGGCTGGTACTGGTTGAGGTGCCCTTGCACATGCAGGTCTTTGTTGACCGGCATGGTGTAGACAATGTCTTGCTGCAGCCGGGCGTCATTATGGTTGATGAAGTAAGCCTTGCCAGTAACAGACTCGCCAGCAAAGTAAAGAAAAGCACAAAAAGGGCCCGCAGGCGTGGCCAGGACGATTCTCCCATCCGCGTTAAGCGGGATGTATTTATCGAAATGGTGCTGGACTACTTTTTACCCGACAATATCTGGCGGCGCGACGGCAGCATCTCGTCTCCCATGCGGAACTATGTTCACTTCAATTTGGATATTGCCGATCCGGTTCTAGCGAGAGCGCTCGAACTGCAATTGCATGAGGAGGCGGACAGGCGGATCCACGACACCTTTTATCCCGACCGCCGTGAGATTTCTTTCAGCGCGAACGATCGAATGCGCCAGCACGACAATCGCTGGATGGTCAGGCGAATATATGGCATTGAAATCGACTCGTTGGTTTCAGGCCTGTTGCAGAAACCCTTGTCTCAATTGACTCCCGAAAGCGACGGAGTGTTCTACCGGGCAGCTATTGACTTCAAAGCGCCTCCGGTGCTGCAAATGCTAAGCGAGCGGATCACGCCGGAAAACTATGCCAACGCCCTGCGGAACTTGCTGGACGAATATCGCTACCAGCGCGTTGGCCGCACGGACTATCTCAAGATGATTCAGACGTCCATCAAAGACATTCCGCCTGATTTCTTTGCGGAGTGGTTTGACCAGGCCACACTGCCCGGCTACCGGATCACCAAGGCGGAGGCGGAAAAAATCGACACAGGACAGATGAAAATTCTTTACCAGGTTTCCACGCGTGTCCTGAATGGAGAAAAGGGCGCAGGATTCGTTCGCCTGGTTTGCGACACGAATAAGGACAAAATCCTTCGCAACGTGGAACTGGGAAGCTATCAAGAAAAAGAGATTCAATTTGCTGTTCCGGACGAACCGCAAACCGTTCAGGTACTGCCCTATTTTTCGCGTAACAGCGGCAACATTCGGAAGCAGGTATCCATTACGAATCGTATTTCCCGTCGCACTGCGGTTGATACCTCCTTTGTCGTGACGTCCATAGAGGACTCACTATCGATTATTGTCGACGATCAGGATAAGGGATTTTTTACCCCGGTGAGCTCGGAACAACGCTTTCTTCGCCCCCCTTCGAAGGGAAGAAGTTGGTGGGAGTGGACCTCTTCCTTGGCGTACGGCAAATACTATTTCGGCCTGCATGCAAAACGAGGTGGCCGGGGAGAATACCCTGCCCGCTGGGAAACCGCTGTTCCCCGGGACGGGGATTATGAGTTAAATTTCTTCGTCAAAATTGGTTCGAGATGGTGGCAGCGCAATATTAGCCAAAAATTCAAGATCTACGTGACGAGCGCGGACGGAACTTTTCCCATTGAGCTGCGGCCGCAGAATACCTCCGATGGTTGGTTTCCGCTCGGTCGGTTTCGTCTCAGCAAAGAGGATCCTGCGGTGGTCGAACTGTCGGATGAAGGCAATGGATATATCATCGCTGATGCAATTCGTTGGGAATTCGTCGAATGACAAACCTGAAGATGGGGTGCATCGCCATGAAAACATCATCACTCAAAAGATTCATAATCGTAGTTGCACTGTTCCTGTTCTCTCTTTGGATTTCGGCAATTTGGGCGCAGACACCGCGCATCCTCACGCTCGAGGAGAGCATTAACATTGCCTTAGGCCAAAGCTATGAGGCCAAGCGTCTCGAGCAATCGCTCATCAATTCTCGCATGAACCTCAAAGCTGCCGAAGCAAGTTTCAAGAGCAACGGCCAGATCATTTTTTCGAGCCTTCCCCTGTTTCAAGAGGGCGTGAGACAGACGCCCATAGCAGGCGGAGCATTCACTTTTGACCGCGAAAAATTCTTGAATCTACAGGGCGAGGTGTTTGTCAATCAGCCCATCGCCGCCACGGATGGGGTTTTCTCGTTGGTTGGTTCAATGAGGCGATTCGAGCAGACAATCCGGTCGGAAATTCAGGCAGGACCCATCACAACCGAAATATCCACAGACATAACGGATTATAATCCGCAGCTGCGGCTTCAATTCGTTCAACCTCTATTTACCATAAACAGGAGAAAAACCGGTTACCAAAAGGCACGGCTGAACCTGGAAAACACGGAACAGCAGTACAGCCGAAGCCAATTGGATCTCATATTTAACGTTTCTACAAATTTTTATAATCTCTTTCGTGCGCAGAGACAGTTGGAAATTGACCAGGAGCGGGTCAGGCAGTCGGAAAATGCCTACCGGATCGCACGGTTGAAGCAGCAGGCCGGATTGCTGCCGGAGGTAGAGGCTCTGAGGCTCGAAATTGACCTGGCAAACGCAAGAAATACGGCTTCGAATAGTGATGCAACGCTGAAGGACTTGAAAGATGCTTACAAGATTCTGATCGGATTTCCTATTACATCAGACATCGCGGTTGTGACGGAACTAGACTATTCTCCAATCGAGGTATCTGAGCAGGAAGCCTTGGCCGAGGCTCTCAAGCGGCGCACCGAACTGCGGTCGGACGAAATCGCCGTCGAACTGAGTGAGATCAGCGTGCGCGAAACCGACAGTCAGAGCGAAATTGTCGGGGAACTGTCGTTACGATATGGCATCTTTAAGGTCGCTGAAGAATTCAAAGACGCGTTCCAGGATTTTGATAATGACAGAAGCGTAAGACTGAGCCTCAATGTGCCGCTCTGGGATTGGGGCAAAAATTCCGCTGAGGTTCAAGCCGCCGAGGCAAGCCTGAACACCAGCCGGCTCGCGAAGACAAATCGCATCGATGAAATCAAGCGGGAAATTCGGAAGATCGTCCGGAACCTGCAGTCGGCCCGGCAACGTGTTGAGATTACCCGGCGCAGCGAAGAACTGGCCCAGAGGAGTTATCGCATCAGTCTGCTGAAATTCGAGAGCGGGGACTTGAATTCCCAGGACCTCGCGCTTGAGCAAAACCGCCTTACCCAGGCAAGGCTCAATTCACTCGACGCCATGATCGATTACAAGCAGTCCCTTGCTGATTTGCATCGCAAGACACTCTGGGACTTTGAAAAGAACCAGCCGGTGGAGGTTAGGATTCCGGAGGGAAAATAGAAAAAACAAAAACTGTCATGTCTGCGTTGGCAGGCTGTTGCAGAATAAGGATCTGAAGGCATCCACCCTTCGACTCTGCTCAAGATGGATGCCTTCTTGATCTTAGGATTATCGATTTAGGACTCCATATCATTATCCTAAAATAAATGATTTGTACGTCAAAAAACAAAGATTTGCGATAGTCCACCCTGAGCGGAGTCGAAGGGTCGCTTTCCCTGATAAGGATAATGAACCAATCTCACCTAAAATGAAAAAGTAATAAAATGGAGAATTCATGATCCCTTTAGCATCTAAAGCCTGGACTCCCTTGTTGATATTCATTGTCTTTTTCACGGCATGTGATTCGGGCGAGGACCGGTCAGCCGCCGATCTGGCTGTACCCGTGACCGTTGAAAAAGTGAGAAGCGGGCCTATCTCGGAATTTGTCTCGGCGACCG